>CAZCVC010000172.1:0-3398 GCA_964502045.1 uncultured Planctomycetia bacterium
GGTTCGTTCTGCGATGCGTGCTTTTCGGATTTTTCTCGGTGGACCAGAACGAGCGCGCTATCGTCACGACGTTCGGCCGGGCGCCCAAATTCCAGGGTCAGAAGACCTCCGAAGACGCGACGATGACGACAACGTTCCGCGACGACGAGAAGGAAAGATACTCCTATCCGGTCGTGAAAGTCACGCCGCCGGGCCTTCATTTCAAATTTCCCTGGCAGAAAGTCTACAAGACGTCGATCGCGACGGAGACCGTCAGCATCGCGCTCGATCCCGACAGTCCCGCTGCCAACAAGAACGGCCAGGTCCTCGAGGCCGTGACGAAAGACCAGCTCAACACGGGCCTGAAAGGCCAGATTCGTTTCACCGTGAGCGAGCGCAATCTGTACGCCTATTTCTTCGGCGTGAAAAACCCGATATCGCACGTGATGGGATATTTCGTTTCGATCCTGAGGGAAAGGATCTCCAATTTCGAGGCGCGCAAACCCTTGATAGGCGACGCGGCCGGCATCGTCCTTTCCAGCCACATCCCGGGGATTTCGATCAACGACCTGAGAAAGAACCTCACCGAGCTCAACCATTACATGGAAGAGGAGTGCCGGTCATCGGTCGCGCGCTACGGCATCGCGCTGGACGCGGCGCTGATCACGGAGATCGACCCGCCGACCGAGGTAGAATCGGCGTTGGCCGCGATCAACACGGCCCATAATCAGGTGTCGTCGGAGATCAGCCTCGCGCAGGCCGCCGCCGACCAGAAGATCGTGCAGTCGAAGACGGCTGTGCAGATCGAGACGCTGAAAGCCCAGGCCGAAACGCAGCTGCTGAAGCAGCTGGCCGACCAGCTGGCCATCCTCAAGAAGAACGGCCCCGATTCGCTGTCGCTCTACCTGCGCAACATCAAGCTCAAAATTTTTAACGAGGCCAAACGCGTCGTCGTGGAGGTGAAGCGATGAACCTCACGGAAGGGACGCTGAATTTCTGGGCTGTGTCGTTCCTGGTCCTGCTTTTTTGCTTCGTATTCGAGTTCGTGATCCTGAGCGTGCTAAAATTTTTCGGCATTTACGCGATCGTGAAAGAGAACGAAGCGCGCGTTTACGTGCTTTTCGGCAACGTGCTCGGCGTGATTAACGAGCCCGGCCTTCATTTCCTGCTCGGAAAAATCGGGCCGGGCGCGCTGATCGTGAACATGCTCGGCGAGTGCCACGTGCGCGACTTGCGCCTTGACCAGGAATACGTGCGCTCGAACCCGGTCAATTCCGAAGAAGGCGCGCCGATGGGCATCGGCGTCTGGTACGAGTTCGTGATCATGGACCCCGTCGCGCACGTATTTAAAAACGCGGACCCGTCCGGATCGCTGCGCGCGAACATTTCTAACGCGACCGTGCGATGTCTGAGTAACATGAAATTGGAAGCCATGCTGGAAACCCGCCACGTGATGAGCCAGACCGTGCGCGAAGAGGTCTCTCCGAAATCCAGCGAATGGGGCTATAAGGTGGGCTCCGTGTACATCCGCAAAGTGCATTTCCGCGACAGCGGCATGGTCAAACAGATTGAGGAGAAAGTCGTCAACCGCCTGCGCCAAGTGACTTCGGCGATCCGTCAGGGCGGTTCGAACCAGGTGAACATCATAGCCGGCACGGCCGAAAAAGAGGCCGCCGTGGAGTTCGCGCGCGCCGTCGCGATCCGCTCGGAGATCGTCGGGGCCGCACTGCACACGATCGCGCGCGACAAGGAAGTGTCCGACGCGCTTTTCGAGATCCTCGAGACCCAGCAGATCCTCGATGGCGAAGCAGACATCACGGTGCTTCCGCCCAATTCCCGCAACGACCTTCTGGCGCAGCTGACGGCGTTCCCTCCGGTGATCCCGCCGCCGAAAAAATAGGCGCTTTTTTGACCCGTCTCAGAACCCTTTTTTATTTTTCCCCTCGCGGCGTCCGGCTGGTCTCCGAATCGCGCTGACAATTCCCTAAGAAATTCAAGCCCTCCTTAAAATTAATTAATTGCGAATTAACTCCGGATTAATTCGCTCCGGAGTAACATCTGATCACAATAAGCAACGAAAACCCGTAACATAATTTCTAAGGAGTACTTGATCATGAAACTGAAATTCCTCACCGCTGTCTTAGCGGTCATGCTGTATCAGGGAACCGCCTCGGCGGAAACCCTTATGGGAACGGTCACCAATGTTGACGCCACCGGTAAGAAGGTCACGATCATGCGGACGGATACGAATCAGTCGGTCACGCTGAACGTGCGCGACGCCAAGCAGTTCTCGACGCTGAGAACGGGCGCGCATATCAACGTGGACGCCAACAACAAGGCCGGCTCGTGGGAAGTCCGTAAGTTCAACCCGTCGCCGGTTGGAAATTCGTTGAGTGCGTCGACGTCGACTACAAGCGGCAGCCTGTCCTCGAACTCCGCTTCGAACCGGACGGCTTCCTCGGTCACTGCGCCCATGTCTACCACCGGGGTCACGTCCTCGGGAAGCCTGGCCGGCAATTCGACCGGCATGGCGAATTCCGCCAGCGTGAACGGTTCCTCCGCCAATTCCGGCGTTTCGGCTTCGGGCACGGCATCGGGATCCGCCGGATCCAGCGCGGGCTCAGCCAGCGGTAGTTGAAAAATACGGGAAATGCGTTCCGGGGCGGAAAATCCGTCCCCGGGCGCTTTCCTTCAACGTACGACCTCAAACCTCAGGACTCTCCGGCGCCAGATTAAGCGCCAAAATCCCCAAACTTCTCCGATTCTGGCTTGACGATTTTATTCCGCAGGATTAAGCTTTACGTAGCTTCTCGACCCGCACGATCGGAGAAATATGCGACTGAAAAATTCGCGCGCTCTTCGGCTTTTTGTCCTGTTATTTTGCGCCGCTTTAAGTGTGCCCGCGCCGGCCCTCTCGGAAACGGAGTTCGGGCTCTCCGCGCGCGATTATGCGTATCTGCGCAAAATGATCTACCAACGCGAATGCGCCGGCCAGGCGAAAAAACTCGTGACCTGGAACGAAGGGGAGGACTTCCCGTCGCTGGGCATGGGGCACTTCATCTGGTTCACGAAATCCGGCCCGGCGCCTCCTTACAAGGAACTTTTCCCCGAACTGCTCGCGTATCTCGAAAAGAACGGACAGGAGATCCCGCCCTGGATCCAAAAAATTCCGGACCGCAAAGCGCCGTGGAGCTCGCGCGAAGAATTTTTGCGCGACCAGCAAAGCCCGAGGGTGTACTCGCTGAGAAGCTTCATGACGCGCACCGTGCGGCTGCAGACGTCGTTCATCGCCGAGCGCATCAACCGGCTCCTGCCGAAGATCCTGCGGAATGTCCCCGCCGTCGAACGCAAAGGCGTGCGCGATAAATTCATCGGGCTTGCGCGCACGAAAGAAGGGCTCTTCGCGCTGATCGATTACA
>CAZCVC010000173.1:0-3394 GCA_964502045.1 uncultured Planctomycetia bacterium
CTTCGTCTCGCCGTCCTCAAATTTTACCACACCGAGTATCGGATTTTTAGTCGTGAAAGGATAGGGCGCGATCTTGGAACGGGCGTTCGAAACGCGCGAAATGAACGTGGATTTGCCGGCGTTCGGAAAGCCGATGATGCCGATGTCGGCGATCAGCTTGAGCCGCAGCAGGATCTCCTTATCCTCGCCCGGCTCACCCTCGGTGGCCTCGGTCTTTTTCGTGTTGCCCTTGCCTCCGGCTCCGCCTTTGCAGACGACGACACGCGCGCCGAGCTTGTCCAGGTCGCGCAGCAGCTCGCCGGTGCGGTTGTCGAAGATCTCGGTGCCCGGCGGCACGCCGATGACGCGGTCGTGCGAGCAATAACCAGTCTTGAAGCTGGACGAGCCGTTGCCGCCTTTATCCGCCTCGAAATGGCGGTTCATCTGGAAATCCAGGAGAGTTTGAATGTTAGGCTGGGCTTCGAAGATGATAGAACCGCCGTCGCCGCCGTCGCCGCCGGTCGGGCGGTAATGGCGCGGGCGGCTGCGGTCGAGGCTGTGGCAGCCCTTGCCGCCCTTGCCGGCAATACAGGAAATTACGGCTTCATCAACGAACATAAGAACCTCTAATTAAATGGAAAATAAATTCCCCGAGAGAGTCCCGGGCAATGATGCGAAACGGGTCTTCTCGGGGATTTTTTATTCTGCGGACGGAATAATATTGACGCGATAGGACGGGTTGAAATTGACGATGCCGTCTTTCAACGCAAAAATCGTGTAATCGCGGCCTTCCTTCACGAAAAGACCGGGAACGAATTTGCTGCCCTTTTGGCGGACGATGATGCTGCCGGCCGTCACGAACTCGCCGCCGTAGCGTTTGATGCCGCGACGTTTGGATTGCGAGTCGCGGCCGTTTTTAGAACTACCTAGACCTTTTTTATGTGCCATTTTCTAATCTCGTGTTTATCCGGGACGCTTCTTACGCGGCCGCGTGGATGGACTTGATCTTGAGCTTAAGGTAATTCTGGCGATGGCCTTTCTTCGTGGCCGATTTCTCGCGGCGAATGTACTTAAAGGAAAAGCTCTTAGGTCCGCGGAACTCCTTGACCAGCTCTGCCTCAACGTAGGCGCCTTTGATGAAAGGGCGTCCGACCGTCACGTTGCTTTCGCTGGAGACGAGCATCACGTGATCCAATTTCAGGGTCTTCGACTTGCCGACTTCCAATAGCTCGATGTCGAGCTCGTCGCCCTGTTTTACCTTATATTGTTTCCCGCCGGTCTTGATTATCGCAAACATAGTTGTGAGAGATTACCAAAGCTTCTTTCGCTTGTCAAGAATTCTCTTAAATTTGACCTCCTCGACGTGAATATGGGGGTCCCCGACGAGGCTGATGTGGTTCTGCGTGTGGCCCTCGATCGTATGGATCATTTTGCAGTTTTCGCGGCTCAGGACCTCGACGACATCCGGGCAGGCCGTCAACTCGACGTTCTCCTTGCGGATGTTCATCATGAACTGCGACAGCTTCTGCAGCGCTTCGCCGGCGATGGTCTCCGCCGACTTCACGATGCCCTTGCCCTTGCAGTACTGGCATTCCTGCGTGGAAGCGCTCTCGAGGCTTTTGCGCATACGCTGGCGCGTCATTTCGACGAGGCCGAGCTGCGAGAGGTTCAGGAAGCTCGTCTTGGCCCGGTCGCGGCGCAACGCCTCTTCGAGGATCCTCAGGACCTGGCGCCGGTGATCGGACATCTCCATGTCGATGAAGTCGACGATGATGATGCCGCCGAGGTCGCGCAGGCGTATCTGTTTGGCGATCTCGCGGGCCGCTTCGCAATTGGTGCGGAACGCCGTTTCCTCGAGATTTTTTGTGCCGGTGAATTTGCCGGTGTTGACGTCGATCGCGACGAGAGCTTCGGTCTGCTCGATCACGAGATGGCCGCCACTTTTAAGAACCGCTTTGGGTTCGTAGATCTTTTCGATCTCCCTCTGGATGCCGTGCGCCACGAGCAGAGGCACCTCGCCCTGGTAAAGCAGTAATTTCGGCCGCAGGTTGGGCACGGCCGCGCGCATGAAGCGGTCTACGGCGCGGAACTCGTCGCGGTCGTTGACCATGATGCGGTCGAAGCTTTCGGTCAGCACGTCGCGGACCATGCGCAGCACCAGGCCGTATTCCTCGTGCACGTTGGACGGCGCGCGGTTGACGACGCAGCGGCGCTGGATCATTTTCCATTGATGAACGAGGAAGCGGATGTCGCGTTCGAGTATCTTGGCTTCACAGCCCCAGGCCGCCGTGCGCACGATAAGGCCGCTTTCCTTCGGCAGGTTGATGGCCTTGATGATCTGGCGGATGCGGTCGCGCTCCTTGCGGTCATCGATGCGCTTGGAGATCCCGACATGCGGATGGTGCGGCATGAACACGACGAACCTTCCCGCCAGCGATATCTGGCAGGTCAGCCGCGCGCCTTTCGTGCCGAATGGCTCCTTAACCACCTGGACCAGCACTTCCTGGTCCTTTTTCAACACGTCCGTGATCATCGGAATCGGTTCGCGCTTGTCCTTGCGGCCGCGCGGCGGATGCGGATGGCGCGGCTGGCCGATCTTGTCGGATTCGGGCTTGTCGGTCCCGCCGTCAGGTCCGTCGCCGTAGTCGGCGTCTTCTCCTTCGAGCCCTCCCTGGCCGACGATGTCGGCGACGTACAGAAAGCCGTTCTTCTCCAGGCCGATGTCAATGAACGCCGCCCCGATGCCCGGGACGATCGAACTGACCCTTCCCTTGTAAATAGACCCGACGAGCTGCTTGTCGCTGTGTCGCTCGACGTAATACTCCTCGAGGTGGCCGTCTTCAACGATCGCCACCTTCTTGTTCTGGAACTCTACACTGACCAAAATCTCTTTTTTCATCGAAACTCCCTGTTAATGATTAATTCCCCGCTTCGGGGGATTCATCCTTGCCAAAAACCGCAAGGCGAAAAAAATAACGCACCTTAAAATCCCGTCCGCCACAAGTTCTTCGGCGGACGCCCGCTGTCGTTCTGATAGCGGGCGGATCTTAGCGATGCGTTTATTTTTTATCCAAATTTCGTAATACGGTAACGCTGAACCTTAAAGTCGCTGGATATTCTCCGGGTGACCCGAGGGCAGCGATTTTTCGTCCACAACGTTTACCGTCATAAAAAATAAAAGATCTGTCTTGGTTACCGACGTATCGTCATGCTTGAAGAACTTGTCGATAAGCGGTATATCGCCGAAAAACGGAACTTTTGTCTTTGTATTGATTTTTTCTTCTTTGATCAATCCTCCAATTGCAATAGTTTGTCCTGACTTCACGCGTATCTGGGTCACCGCTTCACGCGAGGTGAAACGGGGCGCCTTGATATCGGGTGTGATCTCGTCGTACCCCACGAGCGTCGTGATCTC
>CAZCVC010000174.1:0-3365 GCA_964502045.1 uncultured Planctomycetia bacterium
GAGGCCTGCACGCTTTTGATGAGGTTCTGAACGCTGTCAAAATCTATCTCGTTGGACAGGTTCATTGGGTCCATCGGGTGCTTGTAGCTGCGGATCTTTAGCGACGCGCGCTGGTCGGCCAGGATCATGTTGTAGATGTACGTGAGCAGGTGGGTATTCTGGACCATGCCTTCGGCGAGCGAGCCCGAGGCCTTCTTTCTCGTTTCCCGGTCGGCCGAATGGAACAGCGCCAGCACTTCACCCTCGGTCTTTTTAACTTTCTTGCCGTTTTCTTCGATGTAGAACGGAACGCTGTTCAACACTTCGTCGAAAAGGCGCGAGAACGCGCTGCCGCTCGTGTTGGACTTGATGGACATGATCTTTTCCTCGCCCTCGGCCAGCGTGTACGGCGCCCAGACGCGCATTTTTTCCAGGAAATGGCGGTCGTCGGCGACGGAAGCGTCGTTCATCAGGCGGTCGGCGATCTTCTTGTCGAGCTTGTTCCAAGAAACTTCGAAAAACACGAGGTGGGCCGTGATGTCGGTGATGCGGACCTGGATCTTCTGCATGAACGCGCCGACTTTGGGTTCGTTGGTCTGCTGCGCGAAAGAGAGGTGCGAAAAGACGCCCGGTTTTGTCAGCAGCGCCACGATCTCCTTATAGTCGCGTATCAGCGGGGCGAGGGGAAACGCGCTTTTTTCGTCGAGCGCCAGGAACAGCGGCTTGTATTTTTTCTCGAACGCCTGCGCTTTGGCGTCGGCGGTCTCGAGGTCAGCCGGCAGCTTGGGGTCGTCGATGGAAGCGTAAAGGTCGCCGAGGTCCCACCGGACGCCGCTTGCGAAGTTTTCGGCCATAGCTTAGTGGTGGTGCCCGTTCTCCCCGTGTGCGTGGCCGTGCTGCAGCTCTTCGGGCGTCGCTTCGCGGATTTCTTTCATTTCGATGTTGAATGTCAGGTCCTGGCCGGCCAAAGGATGGTTGCCGTCGAGCGTGACTTCCTCGCCCTGGATCGTCGTGACGACGAACACCGGCGATTGGTTGTCCGGGCCGCCGCTGAAACGGTCGCCGACCTTGACTTCGGGGACGGGCAGGCCGGATTTCGGTATTTTGACGATCAGTTCTTCTTCGCGCAGGCCGTAGGCTTCGGCCGCGGGGACCTTGATCTCTTTTTTGGCGCCGGATTTCAGGGCCACGAGCTCTTTTTCGAGCCCGGGAATGATCTGACCCGCACCTTCGATGAACGCCAGCGGCCCGCGTCCTTCGGACGAATCGAGCGTGGTGCCGGCCCCGTTGGTCAGCGTGTAGTGGAACGAGAGTACCCTTGCCATGGAAGTCTCCTTGAAAGTTGGTTGTCATTTCTAGGCTAACATCGAAACCACGTTCTGTCGAACAAATCTAAAGAGGATAATTAGGAAAATTTAAGATAGAATGAAATTCCGATGACAAACTCCGGCGGTCAGCCCCTCCTCAAACGCGCGCTCGGTCCCGCCGCCCTTATTTTTTACGGCGTGGGCGACATTCTCGGCGCGGGCATCTACGCGCTGGTGGGAAAAGTCGCGGGTGTCGTCGGGCCGGCGGTCTGGCTTTCATTCATTGCGGCTTTCGTTGCGGCAGCGTTGACGGCGTTATCCTACGCCGAGCTTTCCTCGCGCTATCCGCGGTCGGCCGGCGCGGCGGTATATACGCTCGAGGCCTTCCGTTCGCCGTGGCTTTCCTATGTCATCGGTTTGATGGTGCTTTTTTCCGGCATCGTCTCGATGGCCGCGGCCTCCCACGCGTTCGCCGGATATTTTTCGCAGCTTCTTCCGGCGCTGACCGGAAATGCCGTCATCTTATTTTTCTTCATCGCTCTGGCCGCTATCAATCTCAAAGGCATCAAAGAATCTTCGGCCGCGAACGTGATCTGCACGCTGATCGAGGTCGCGGGACTCTTGATCGTCATTACGGCGGGAATGCGGTTTTTCGGCAAGGCCGACATCGTGAGCATCCGGCCGGCCGAGGGATTTACGCCGGCGGTCGCGGTGCTGCAGGGAGGCGTGCTGGCGTTTTACGCGTTCCTCGGATTTGAGGACCTCGTCAACGTGGCCGAAGAAGCCAAGGATTCGGAGAAGCTGCTGCCTCGCGCCATTTTGCTGTCGCTGGGGATAGGCACGGTGATCTACATCCTGGTGGCGCTGGCCGCTGTGTCGGCGGTGGCGCCCGCGGAACTGGCGGCCTCCAAAGCGCCGCTCGTCAGCGTCGTGCAGAGAGGGTTTCCGGGATTTCCGGTCTGGCTTTTTTCGCTGATCGCGCTGTTCGCCGTCGCCAACACGGCGCTTTTGAATTACGTCATGGGTTCGCGCCTGCTATACGGCATGTCCGTGTCCGGTCTGATCCCGGCAGTTTTCAAAAACGTCCACCCGAAAACCGGCACGCCTTACTGGGCGATCGCCGTGATGTTCGTCGTCGTGCTGGTCCTCGCGTTCAGCGGTTCACTCGTGGTGCTGGCCCAGTCCACGAGCCTGCTTTTGCTGTGCGTGTTCTTCATCGTGAATCTGGCGCTGGTCGTGCTGAAGCTCAAAGCGCCGTCACCCGGAAAGATATTCCGGGTGCCCCTGGCGATCCCTCTTTTAGGGATGGCCGCGGCGTGCGGACTCATGATTTTTGTGAACGCTCAGGCCTTCACGATCGTCGGCATCCTGACGGCGTTCATCGCCGGCTCGTATTTTTTGACCGGCGGCCGTTCCCGGAGGCCGAACGTTCGCTAGACATTAAATTTTTTTAACCATAATTTAATTAATCATTAATCCAGGTTGATGTAATTTTATACCGATGGTGTATGTAATAGGGGGTTTAGTTGCTGAGTCTTGAGGCGCTTAAGAAGGCTTTCCTGGAAGTCCAACTTCCAGGCCCTTTCCATGAGTTTGACTCCAAATTAATTCGGGACGATCATAATAATCTGCCGGGGGCGTACCTTCCTTACGTCGGGAGCCGGTATGAGAAATACAGGATATTATTTTATTCATCGTCGCAGAACCTTTCCAAGCAGAGGGAGCTTGTTAACGCTTACTGCAAATATCCTGATCAAGCCATGAGTCGTTTGGAATATAAATGGAGAAAAGGAATTCCGGAACTTGCGGAGCCGGAAGGAGCTGTCTATGAGAATTGTGAGGTGGGTCCGGTAGCCGGCGGAGTCATCCCCGCTTTAGCGTCACTTCTCTTAAAAGCAAAACACGATGATCACATTGAAGACGCTGACCAGGCAATGAGCCATCTGTCTTTTAGTAATTTCTATAAGTTTTCTCTTGTTACCCAGTCGCCCGGCCAAATGAAGTCGAATTTAGACCCAAGAAATCTGGAGAAATCGGATTGTGAGAAATACACAAAGCTGATGTTTGATAATTACATCA
>CAZCVC010000175.1:0-3359 GCA_964502045.1 uncultured Planctomycetia bacterium
AAGCTGGTGTGCGGCTATCGCGTGATCGACGAACACGTCCTGCGCATAATCTTGAAGCTGTGATTGCGGGCGCTTAAGGCCGGTCAAGGTGTCTTTTTCTTTCAAATAAGCCAGGATCTCAAGCCACTCGGCTTTCGCCGTGATTTCGGCTGGCAGCACCGTTCCGCGATAAGCTCTCTCGACACGGGCTCGCAGATTGTCGATGATGCCTTCCTGGCAAAGGATCGTTTCGTTATTATTTTTCAACTGGCCCAGCGCCGTCCGCAAACCTTCGAGCGTCTGCTTTTCTGTGTTAGCGTCCGGATGAAGGAAAGGAAGCACCGGGATAAGAAAATGCTCTTCTTTGCCGAGACGTATCTGCGGGATCACGCGGCGCGCCTGGAGGCCGTGCACATCGGCGGTAGCGACGGTCTTCGGCAAGAGGCCATTCAGCTTGCGCATCAAGTCGATGAAAAGATCTTTATCGGCGGCGAGAATGACCGCCTGTTCCGGCGTGATCAAACGGTGCTTGCGAAGGCGCTGCAGAAGACCGTCGAACTGGCTCTCCCCTTTGAATACTTTTTCATGCAGCACTTGCTTCCAGCCGCCCGGATAAAGGCGCGCCGGATAGAGGTCCGGCGTGTACTGGTGCCGGGCCTGGATCAGAATTTCTTCGACGATAGGAAGTTGAGCATCGACAACGGGACGCGGGCCCTTTTCGATGTCCACCGGAAATAAGTCGGTCTCCAGCATGCCTAAATGGTTGCGGATGCGCTGGACGACCTGGTCCGGCTGATTTTCGGTCAGGCGCTGGGCGTTCAGCGATTTGTCCAGGCGGGCTTCGTCTTCGAGCATCTCGGCCCGGACGACGAGGTCGGGACCCTGGCGGAAAGTTTCCTGCGTCACCTTCGGATTCAGAAGCGCGCCTAAAACAAAAGGCATTTCGGCGGCGGTCACATAAAGATGAACGGTTTCGCCGGCCTTCAGCGCGTGATTCTGTAAAAGGTCGGTGACGGTCGCGACGGACTGATAGTAAAGGCCGTCGCTCTCTTCGTTCTGGCGCGTCCACATCGGCGACGTGACGCCGGCGGCGAGCGCTTTGACGTCGTCGTTCCGGACGGCCAGCATTCTCAGATAAAGATCGTGCAGCGGCTTGAACGAGCGGAAATTCATGAATCCGCGCATGAACCACGAAATAACCGGCACTCCCAGCCACCAAATGCGTGAAGTTTCCCAGTCGCGCAGGCGGCCGAACAACGCCAACAGCGGTTCGAAGCCGGGCAGGTGGCGGTAGATCGAGCGCCCGTCGCTGGTGAGACCGGTGCCGCGGATCTCGGTCACATCCTTGGCCGAGATCGCCGTGTCTTCCGGCTTTTCTTCAGACGCCAGGCGGACCAGGAAATCGGTGGCGTATACTTTTTGCGATGTTTTCAGCGCCGCTACTTCGGCTTTCACTTCGGCGGCGTTCAGAAGGCCGAGCTGAAGCCCGTGGATAACCACATAAGAAGGTTTGCCGGCCCCGTCCGCTTCGGTCTGTTCGGTGAAAAAAGGCACCGGTACTTTGAGTCCGGCAGGCCTGCCGTTGATCTCATAAATTTCGACGCCGGTCGGCAGCGCCATGTGCTTGGAAGCCGTGACGCGGCGCCACTGCTCTTCAAGGATCTCGCGAACATCGGCTTGGTTTTCGGCGCTGCTCCAATCCTCGCGCAGCTGCGGCAATTCTCGCAGCAGGTTCTCGCGCAGTCTTTCCGGCGTCAGGTGCCACCAGTTCTGAAATATCTTCTCAGCCAGAAAACGCTCGCTGTTCTTGCCGAATCCGCGCGCGACGGCCGCGTTCTGTATCGCGCCTTCGATGCGCTGCTTCAAGATGTTGTAGCGGTTAAAAGCCAGACGGGAACCCGCCAGGCGCGCGCCGGGCGTTCCGCGGGTCTTGTGGAACCATGAAGGCAGCCACGACTGTTCACGCAGGCGGTTGGCCTCCTGCTCGAGCGTCGAAGGCGTCAGGTCTTTCGAGGAAAGAATGAAATCGTCATGCCCCCGGTCCAGGATCTCCTGCACTTCGACGGGGTCGCGGCTCAGGTCGCGCACGGCGAGCAGATCTTCATAGGAAAGGATCAGCACGACTTCCTGCCCGCTGGAACGGCGCAGATCGTCGACGAGAGAAGCCCAGTGGAACGCGCGCGCGGTCAGCCGGTCGCCGTTGTCAACTTGGTCGAGATAAATACGGATGTATGTGTCTTCGGTCTGAAGCGCCGGCTCCGGAGGCGCCATTTTGAAACGGACCTGCGCGCGGTGCAGCATGCCTTCAAGGTAAGTGCCGGGAAATCTCTGCAGTGCCGTTTCCAGCGCATCGAGCTTGGCTCCGACGCTGGCTTCGCCCTGCTTGGATTTGGAACGGGAATCGCTTCCGAATTTTCTTTCGCGGTCATAGATCTCGATGTCGGACTTCGTCAAAAAGCGGGCGACGTTGGATTTTGAGCTGAGCTTGCCGATCTCGTTCAGGCTCGCGGCATCGACGCCGGGAACGTCCACGAGCTCGCTGCGGAGCACGGCGATCCTCTGCCCCGCATCGCGCGCGGCGGTCCTTTTTTCCTCGACCTGGCGGCGGACTTCGGCGATGCGGTCGGCGCGGTTGTTGGCCGTGTGAACGCCGATCAGCGTCACGGTCTTCACGGTTCCGTCCATGCCTTCGATCTCGAACGTCACGCGTCCGGCTTCGGCCGCGACGGGCAAACCGGTCTGACGGCGCAGCGCCGTTCGCAGCGCGGCCGCAAAAACGGGCCCTGTCTTTTTGTCGAGTACGCGGTCATAGTCGTCGACCGTGACGGCCTTGTCGGCCTCGATCTGAAGGCTGTTTAAAAGGTGGTAGGCGCTCTTCGAGCCCGCATCAAGCGTTTCGATCAGCGTGCGGATCCCGGGGTCCTTGAGTCCTTTTTCCTGCAGGCGGCGTACGATCTTTTTCGCGGTGTCTTCGGCGGCCAACAGAGGATCCGTCGTCGTGCGGTCGGAAGCGATCCATTCGGCGGCGTGACGGTCGGTGTCGAGCTGCAGCGCGGTCGGCGGCTCGTACATGCCGGGCGCGAGCCTTCGCTTGGCTTCGTCCGGATGCTCGGCGAGGAAACAGGCGTCTAGGAAGCGGTCGGCCGGAACGAGCTGAATGGTAACCTGTCCCCGGTTCTCCATCGCGCGCCGTGTCGCGAGCTGCTCGTATGCGGCGTTACGCTTCCAATCGGTTTTTTCTTCATCGGTGCCGGCGGCCGGAACGGTTTCGGCGTCGAGCAAGGCGGCCATCGCGGCGGCGGACACGTTCATGCGGTCGCGGATGCCCTGCTGGACCTGGATGGCCTGATAGATGTTGATCACGTTGTTCGTGCGGATGC
>CAZCVC010000176.1:0-3356 GCA_964502045.1 uncultured Planctomycetia bacterium
AGTTCAAAAAAATGGGCAAGTTGAAGGATATCGCGGCCGAAGCTCAGCCCATGATGGACCACTGGCTCCAATGCCTGGCATCGAAAATTGCGGAGCCGCTGAAGCTCGAGTTCATCCGCGTCTACGGCGCGTTCGAAACCTCTTACGAAGCCGAAAAAAAGCGGCTGGCCGCCTACGATTTTACGGACCTGCTTTTTAAGTCCTATCAGCTTTTGAGCGGGACGGCCCCCGAGAATAAAGCGTTGAGAGCGTACTACCAGGAATTCTTTTCCCACGTCCTCGTCGACGAGTACCAGGACACGAGCCCCTTGCAGGCGGACCTGATCGGGCTTTTAAAGCGCAAAGACAACCTGTTCGTCGTGGGCGATCTGAAGCAGTCGATCTACAGTTTCCGCCAGGCCGATCCGCGCGTGCTGTGTGAACGCCTGGATGTTTCGGAGACGGTCGTGTTGAACGAAAATTACCGCTCAAGGCCGGAGATCCTGGCCTGGGTCAACTCATTTTTCGAGGAAGCTTTTCCGGCCGAGAATTTCGAGCCGCTGAAACCGATGCGCCATTTCAAGAAAAAAACGGACCATGCCCTCGAGCTTCTTTGCGTCGCGCAAGGGCAGGACGAAGATGAAAGCGCCGACGAAGCGCGGGTCATCGAGGCCCGCGCGCTGGCATCGAGAATACGGGCGCTCGTAGAGAGCGGAACGGAGGTCCAGGAGAAGGACGGCGCTCTAAGGCCGGCCCGTTACGGGGACGTCGCCCTGCTTTTAAGAAGCACCTCGGGCTCCGCGTTTTACGAAAAGGCGCTCGCCGATCTCGGCGTGCCCTATTATGTGGTAAAGGGCAAGGGCTTTTACGGAAAACCCGAGATCAAGGACTTGCTTCATTTTTTGAAGTGGATCGAAAATCCGGGTCTCGATATTTCGCTGGCCGGCATCCTGCGGTCGCCGCTGTTCGGCTTGAGCGACGACGGCCTTTTCTGGATCGCGAAGAACGCGAAAGCCGGCGACGCGCATGCGCCGCTGTTTCAGGCGCTCAAAGAGCCTCAACAGATCAAAGGGCTCGGGGGTCCGGACCGCCGGCGCCTGGATTTTTTCATCGCGTACACTTCTTCTTTGAAAGACCGGAAGAACCGCTTCAAAATATCCGAGATCCTCGAGAGCGCCCTCCGCGAAACGTCTTACGAAGCCAAGCTTCTGACCGGTCCGGACGGCAGGCGCAAGATCGCGAATGTCCGCAAACTCATCGAGATGGCGCGCTCGGCTGAAGAGAACAATATTTACGGTGTCGGTGATTTCGTCCGCTATGTGGAAAGTCTGGCGAACCGGGAAACCGTCGAAGAAGAGGCGAAAATGGACCCCGAGGAAGGCGATGCCGTCCTGATCTCCAGCATTCATTCGGCCAAGGGCCTTGAATTTCCGTGCGTGATCGTCGCGGACATGGGAAGAGGATCGAACCTGCAGAAATACGAACCGGCGATCGTCTCTTCCGAAGCGCAGGGGATGGGCGGAAAGTTCAAGGCTCCGGCGACGCAGAAGAGGGTGCCGGACGCCGCTTACGCGCTCATCAAGGAAGAGGAGGGCGCCAAAAGAGCGGCGGAAGAAAGCCGGCTTTTGTACGTGGCGATGACACGCGCCAAAGAACTGCTTATTCTTTCCGGCTCGGCGCCCGTGGACGCAAAAACGTCGGAGTTGAAAAAAGGCGATACCTGGATGGGCCTCTTGCTGAGAGTTCTGGGCGGCGATGCGCGCGGAGCCGGCCCGCTGGATT
The DNA here is from genome assembly GCA_964502045.1 of uncultured Planctomycetia bacterium. Classification (GTDB taxonomy): domain Bacteria; phylum Omnitrophota; class Gorgyraeia; order 2-02-FULL-51-18; family 2-02-FULL-51-18; genus CAMDWQ01. The sequence goes on from CAZCVC010000176.1 coordinate 1,762, forward strand.
TCCGCGGCACGGTATTGCATCTGCTGAAAACTTCCGCCGCGGCCGCGACGGCGGTTGAAAAAAAGCCGGTGCCGGCGTTCATCCCCGCGGTGCGCGAGAAGATCTCGTCCGGGGAAAAATTTTCCCAGGAAGACTGCCGCAAACTCGGAATGCCCTGCGATTTTACGGCCGCCGCCGACATCGAGAAGCGGCTCGTGCTTGAGCCCAGGCCTTACGCATCCTTCCGCGACGCCAGTGTCACGGAACTTTTGACGAGAGAGAAGGGGGAGGAAGAGCCCGACCGTCCTTACCTGGGTTTCAGCGACGAGGATAACCTGCCGCGCAACGAATTTGGGACGCTCTATCACCGCGCGATGGAGCTGACGCTCTTGCGCCTTTTGAAAGGCAAGGCCCTGACGGCCTCGTTCCTCGACCCGCTGACGCGAGGCCTGAATGGCGCGGAGAAAAAAGAAATGACGTCGAGCGTGCTGAATTTCTGGAAGAGCGCCGCCGGCAAGGCCGTGTCGTCGGCCAAAAAAACTTATCCCGAGCTTCCGTTCATTTATAAAACGCCTCACGGCCTGCTGAAAGGGCAGATCGACCTCGCGTACCAAACGCGCGCAGGGCAATGGCATATCCTCGACTATAAAACGAACCGTATCTCTTCGGAGGGAATCGTCGAAGCGTCCGCCGAATACGAATTCCAGCTCGGCCTCTACGCGCTGGTGTTCCGGGAACTTTATGGGGAAACACCGGTCAAAGGCATTCTGTATTTTTCGTCGATTAATAAAACCTATGAGTTTCCCTATGACAACGACTATCTGAACGCCGTCAAAGAGCATCTGTCGACCGCTTTTTTATCGCTTACGCCTCCGCCTACTGCGAAGCAGCAGGACGGACCCGTCCGGCTGAAGCCGGCGGGGGCCGAAACGGCCCTAGATTAATATTGTGCCGACCCTCCTTTTTTTGTAAGATGATGGCTACTATAGGAGATTCCCTTCATGGCCAAAATCGCAGCTCCGGAAACCAAGAATAACAATCGCAAGACCGCCTCCTCAGGCTTTTCGCAGGACGAGCAGGCGCAGATCGCCAGGATCGCTTATCAGTTCTTCGTCGACCGCGGTTACGAGCACGGGCATGACGCCGAAGATTGGCTCCGCGCCGAAGCGGTCGTCCGCAACAAAAATCGATAAGGGTACGATCCCGGATTTAACCGTTTTACCCGGACATTCTCTGCCCGTTTTTTCCATCGTTTAATCGAAAAGCGTTTGATGCAAAATTTATTTTCGCAGGACGTCTGGCACCTGATCGGCCTGCGGCTCGTGCTCGCCTCCGTCATGGCCGCGCTGGGTTCGCTGGTCGCGGTCAGCTTTAAGCAGATCAGCCATAGGACCCTCTGCCTTCTCATCTCGTTCGCGGCCGGCGCGCTTTTAGCTGTCGCGCTATTGGACATCCTTCCTGAAACGATCGAACTCGTCGGCTGGCTTCCTGCCGCCGTCAGCTTCGTGACAGGCTACCTGCTTTTCTGGGGCATCACGAAGTACGTTTACCACATCTGTCCGGCCTGTTCGGGCACGCACACCGAGATCAACTACCGGGCCATCACCGTCTCGATG
>CAZCVC010000177.1:0-3343 GCA_964502045.1 uncultured Planctomycetia bacterium
GCGAATTCTCCGAGCTTGTGCCCCACCATGTTTTCCGTGATGAATGTCGGCAGGTGGCTCTTGCCGTTATGGATCATGATCGTCAGGCCCACGAAATCCGGCGTCACCGTCGAACGGCGCGACCATGTCTTGATGGGCTTGCGCTCGCGCTGCTTCTGCATCGCGACCACTTTTTTCAAAAGCTTCGGCTCGATGAACGGGCCTTTCTTAATCGAACGGCTCATTATCTAGGTCTCCCTGTAAGAATGTACTTCGAAGTCTGCTTTTTCCTGCGGCGTGTCTTCAAGCCCTTCGCCTGCTGTCCGTTGCGCGAGGTTGGCTGGCGTCCGCCCGAGGCCTTGCCTTCGCCACCGCCCATCGGATGATCGACGGGGTTTTTGGCGACTGCGCGCGACGCGGGACGGCGTCCGAGCCAGCGGTTGCGGCCTGCTTTGCCTAATGAAAGATTTTCGTGGTCGATGTTGCCGATCTGTCCGATCGTCGCATAATTGCCGGTCGGGATCAGGCGAATTTCGCCGGAAGGCATCTTGATGTTGGCCATTTCGCCGTCTTTTGCCATCAGGATGGCGTAGCCGCCTGCCGTGCGAACCATCTGTCCGCCGCGGTTGCGGGCGATCTCGATATTGTGGATCTGCGCGCCCAGCGGGATCTCTTTGATCGGGAGCGCGTTGCCGGCCTCGATCTCGGAGCCGGGACCGCTCATGATCTTGCGTCCGATGGTCAGGCCGACCGGCGCCAGGATGTAGCGGCGTTCCTTGTCGGCGTACTCGATCAGCGCGATGCGCGCCGTGCGGTTCGGATCGTATTCGATCGAAAGGACCGTGCCCTCGATGCCGTCCTTGTCGCGCTTGAAATCGATGATGCGGTAAAGCTTCTTGTGCCCGCCCCCGCGCCGGCGTGACGTCATGCGGCCGTGCGAATTGCGTCCGCCGGACCTTCTCAGGTCCTCGGTCAGCGACTTTTCGGGCCTCTTGTGCTTCGGGTTGATTTCGGCAAAATCCGAGATCACCGTCCAGCGGAGGGATGGCGTTCTAGCGTTGAATGATTTGTTTCCCATAACGATCCTTTTATGCCAGGTCTATCTTGTGGCCGGTTTTCAGCGTCACGACGGCTTTTTTCCAATCGGGCGTCATGCCCGCGGCCGTGCGCACTCTCTTCATTTTGCCCGGCATCACCTGCGTGTTCACGTGCTGGACTTTTACTTTATAAATTTCTTCGACGGCCTTCTTGATCTCGATCTTGTTCACGCCCTTCTGGACGCTGAACAGGTACTTGTTGTCCTGGACTTGCGACGCGCCTTTTTCGGTGCGCAGAAGCGCGTTCAAAACCATGTGCGCGTCTTTCACCCCACCACCTCCGTTGTTTTAGAATAAGGAAGTGGTGGGGTCATGACTTGAGCCTTTTCACGAGGCCGGAATAAGCGGCCTTGGTTATCAAACATTCTTTGTGCGACGCGACATCGAGCACGTTCACTTCGGCGGCGGTCTTGATGTCTACGCCCTGGATGTTGCGCGAGGCCAGCGTCAGATTTTCCGTCCTCTCCTCAACGAGGAAGAGCGGCTTTTCAAGCTTGAAAGCTTCCAGGATGTCCGCGACGAGGCGGGTCTTGGGCTTTTCGATCTTCAGATCATTGACGATGAAAAAACGCTTTTTCTGGACCTTGTCCTTCACGCCTTCGATGACGCCCTTCCGCTTCAATGTCTGCGGCAGGTTATAAGAATAATCGCGCGGCATGGGTCCGAACGTGACGCCGCCACCTCTCCATATCGGAGAACGGCGCGAACCGTGACGGGCTTGGCCCGTGCCCTTCTGCTTCCAGGGCTTCTTGCCGCCGCCGCGTACCGCGCCGCGCTCTTTCGTAGAGGCGGTGCCTTCGCGTTCGTTGGCTTGATACATCTTGACGGTCTGGTAAACGACGGCCGTGTTGATCTCTTCACCCAAAAAGATGGGGTCGAGGTTCAGCGTGTCGACGGACTTGGCCTTCTGGTCATAGACCGTGAAGCTGCCTTCTTTCGAAATTTTCTGTTTGCCCGACTTCGTGGTCTGCGAGACACGCTTGGCGGCCTTCTTGGCGATCTTTTTCTTGATGGGCGCACGCTTCGCCGCAGCTGCTTTCCTGGCGGCGGGCCGGATGACCTTTACTTTTTTCCTCTTAGGATCCATGACTTATTTGACCTTTATTTTTTCTTGGCAGCCCCGCCCTTACCGGCGGCGGCTTGCTTGGAAAGTTTCAACGGATCCTTCGTCGTGGTGGCCTTGGCTGTTGCCTTCGGCTTGACGCCCAGAGGCATCTTCAGCGAGCGACGGATGTACAGAAGCGAGTTATCGCCGCCCGGCACGGAACCCTTCACGACGAGCATGTTTTGGGCGACGTCTACTTTCAGCACTTCCAAATTCTGGACCGTGATGTGCTTGCCGCCGAGACGGCCCGGCATGTGAATGCCCGGCCACACGCGCGACGGAAACGAAGAAGCACCGTTCGAACCGATGCGGCGGTGAAACATGGAACCGTGGCTGTTGGGTCCGCCGCGCCAGTGCCATCTCTTCATACCGCCGGCGAAACCTTTGCCGATCGATGTGCCCTGAATGTCCAGCAAATCGCCGGGCTTGAAAATGTCGGCCTTGAGCTCCTGGCCCAGCGTCAGTGTCTCGTCCGCGTTCAGGCGGATCTCGCGGAGCCAGCGCATCGGCTTCAGGTTGTTCTTTGCGAAATTCTGCTTCGCGGCTTTCGAAAGGTTCTTTTCTTTGACGTCGCTGCCGAAACCGACCTGCGCGGCCTTGTAGCCGTGCTTTTCCGCCGTCTTCACGTCGGTCACGAAGCAAGGGCCGGCCTCAAGCACCGTGCAGGGAATGAAATTCCCCTCGGGGCTTACCATCTGAGTCATGCCGACTTTAATTCCGAGAATTGCTTGCATCGCCTGATTTCCTAATAAATTATGACTGTTATTTGATCTCGACGTCCACGCCAGCCGGCAGATCTAACTTGCGCAGCGCGTCGATCGTCTTGGCCGTCGGATTCAAAATGTCCAATAGCCTTTTGTGTGTCTTCATAAAAAACTGTTCACGCGACTTCTTGTCGATGACCGGCGAGCGGTTCACGACGATCAATTCGGTGTCGGTCGGCAATGGAATCGGGCCGGAAACCTTCGCCCCGGTCCGCTTGGCCGTGTCGATGATCTCGAGCGCCGACTGGTCCAGCACGCGATGATCATAGGCCTTGAGCCTGATCCTGATCTTTTGAATTCCGACCGCTGTCGCCATGGTTACGCCAAAATCTCCGAGATGACCCCGGCTCCGACCGTCTTACCGCCTTCACGGATGGCGAAGCGAAGTTCCTTCTCCA
>CAZCVC010000178.1:0-3338 GCA_964502045.1 uncultured Planctomycetia bacterium
GGCTGGAAGAGGCGGAAGAGGACATCCGGCGTTTGCAAGACGGTGAGGACGTGGCTGAGACGCCCGATGTCGTTATCTTCGACGGTTTTTATCATTTCACGCGCGCACAGAGGGCGCTGATCGGCATCGTCGCCGGCCACGCGCGGCGCGTCGTCGTGACGCTGACGCTGCCTGACAGGCCGGAGGCGAAAGAACTGCTTTTCGAATATCCGGAAAGGACCCGCCGCTTTTTAAACGCGGCCGGTTTCAAGGAAACAAAAGGCGTATTCACCGAACAACGCCGGGTCAGCGACGCGGCTCTGCGGCATTTGGAAAAAAACCTGTTCCTGCCGGAGCCGGAAGTTTTTCAGGGAGACGTTTCCTCGGTGCGGCGCCTCGAGGCCCCCGGCACCCGCGCCGAGATCGAGATGATCGCGCGCGAGATCCGGCATCTTTACCGCAGCGGCTCCTGCCATTTCAGCGACATCTGCCTTATCTTCCGGTCCGTCGCTCCTTACGAGAAGATTGTGCGCTCGGTTTTCGGCGAATTCGGGGTCCCGGTCCAGATCCATGAACGTCATCAGCTGATACAGAACGGACTGGTGCTCACGCTTTACCGTTTTTTTGAAGTGCTGCGGCAGAGCTGGAAACGGGAAGACTTGTTTTACGTGATGAAATCGAGTTTTTTATCCCCGATGATCAGTGTCGAGGAGGCGATAGCCCTCGAAACAGCATCGCTGCGCGAGAACGTGACGTCGGGCCGCGAAAATTGGGCACGCCTCGCCGAGAACGCGGAAATTTCCGTCCGCGTGCGTAAATTCCTGACATTTTTGGGACTCTGGGAGAGCCATTTCCTGGACGCGCGCAGCGTGCGGCAGTTCAGCGCGCAAGTCGAACATTTTCTCGGGAGTATGAAAGGCGGCGCCGCTACGTCCGGCGATGCCCTGCGCGACGATTTCGAAGCGCTATCGGCGCTGAAGGCAGTCCTGCAGGCGGCCCGCCGGTATTATGAAGCGACGGACGCGCGGGCGTTCAGCGCGGGTGATTTCGTCGAAGAACTGCAGGAATCCATCGAACGCGGCCTTTATTCGGTGAATCCCGAAGGCAAAAACCGCGTGCAGGTCTACGACGCGGTGATGGCGCTGCCGAAGGAATTCAAGGCCGTGTTCGTCGGCGGCCTCCTCGAAAAGAGTTTTCCGCAGAACGTATCCGAGGACCCGCTGTTCAAGGACCGCGAGCGCCGCGTGATGAACCGCCAGGATTCGCTTCTGGAAGAAAAACTCTGGCGCACGGCAGGCGAACGCTATTTCTTCTACATGGCCGTCACGCGCGCCAAGGAAAAGCTTTATCTGAGCTACCCGGCCTATAATGCGCAGGCCCGGGCGACGCTGCCGTCTTTTTTCATCGATGAGGTCGAACGCTGTTTCGCGCCGCACGCCGTCGGAGCGGTCAAGAAGACCCTTGAAGATTTTCTTCCCGGCCCGGCCGAATGGGAAACGGACGCCGACGTGCTCCGGGCCCTGGGCGAAGGACTCTTTTCGGAAGGCGCTCCTCCGGATTCCGTCGCCGCGGCGTTGCCGCTCTACAACGGCCGGACAGACTCACCTTCGCTAAAGGATGTTTTAGGTTATGGCCTGCGCGCGCCGGGCGGGATCATAACTGACGCGGCCACACGCGAGGAATTCGCGCGGATGGAAAACCTGTACAGTCCCACACGCCTGGAAACTTATAATCTCTGTGCGTTCCGCTATTTTTCCTCCGAGATCCTCTCGCTGAACGAGCCGCTTTCCTCGCGCGTCGAGGCCGAGATGGGAAACATGCTCCACAAGACGCTGGATGAATTCTATAAGAACAGGACAGAAGCCGAACGGAAGGCCGGTTCCTATCTGAAAGACCCTGCCGCGATGAAAGCGGATCTCTGCGCGGTCCTGGAACGCCTGATGGCCGAGGGACCCTTCCGAAATGAGCCGGCGTACCGCCAGAAGATGTACCTGCGGTCGATGAAGTCCGCGCTCGGCAATTTTGTAGACCATGAAAAACAGCTTAGCGCTACCCGGAGCCTGGTGCCGTCCCATTTCGAGATCGGGTTCGGCAAAAAAGTGAAGGGCCGGCTGGATTACCTGAGACTCCGCGCGGAGAAAAATCCCGTGCTGATCAACGGTTTCATCGACCGCATCGACATCTCGGCTGACGGCAAGAGCGCACTGGTCATCGATTACAAGCGCTCGCGCCGTTACCTTTTGAAAAAAATGGAAGAAGGCCTCGAGCTGCAGCTGCCGTTGTACATGCTCGCGGTAAAAAAATTAATGGGCCTGCGTGTGATCGGCGCCGAGCACCGCTTGCTGAGAGAAGGCAGAAAAGAGGGCGTGTACCTCGAGGAATTTTCTGAGATGCTCGGCGCCGGTAAAAACCAGGCCCGGACGGAGAAAGAAATGGACGAGTATCTTTCCGGCATCGAAGAAAAAATAGGCGTGATCGCGGACAGGATACGCTCGGCCGACATCGCGGTAAAGTCAAAGTCCTGCACATTCTGCGAGTTCGACGCCGTCTGCCGTTTCGAAAAATGGAAACTGGTCTATGAAAAAAACTGAAAATACGGCCCCGGCAGCCGCGCGGGTCTATTCGGAGAGCCAGAAGAAGGCCATCGAAACGTTCGGAAAGGACATGGCTGTTTCGGCCGGGCCCGGAAGCGGGAAGACGTCGGTGCTGGTCGAGCGCTTCCTGCACACGGCCGTCGAGCGAGGTGTGGAACCCGAAAGGATCCTCGCCATTACGTTCACGGAAAAGGCCGCGCAGGAAATGAAGACGCGGCTCGCCGCCGCCTGCCGCAGCCGCGGGCTGGCGGACCTGAGAAAGCGCGTGGAAAATGCGCCCGTCAGCACGATCGACAGCTTCTGCGCAAAACTACTGAAAGAAAACCCGGTCGAGGCCGGCGTGGACCCTTTTTTCCAGATCCTCGGCGAGGGCGAGTCCGATATCCTGAAAGAACGCCTGCTGGATGAAATTTTTCAGAATGAATCCTCAAGCGAGGTCTGGCTGGAGCTTCTGATCGATTGCGGGGAAGATAACGTCCGCGAGTTGTTGAAAAGGTATTACACGCATACGCATTCGCGCCGTTCGGGCGCGCCGCTTCTGGTATTACGCTCGTATGACGAGGCGCGGCGGAGCACGGAAGGGTATCTCGAAGAGAGGGCGAATGAGATCATCTCCAAAACCGGGCATCCAGACCTTAAAGTGAACGAGGCTGGCATGAGGGAAGCGTCGCTGGAGATCCTGAGCCTCCTGAAAGCCGGCATCCGAAAATTCGATTGGGACTTGTACGGCAGGATCTACATACTCTCAAAAAAGTTCAAAAAAAT
>CAZCVC010000179.1:0-3319 GCA_964502045.1 uncultured Planctomycetia bacterium
CCGCCAACGAAGAACTTTTCATCGACTTGACGCGCAAACTGAACGGCCTCTTACCGAAAATTACCGCGACCGCCGATGTGCACGGCCTCCAGGCGCGCCGCGTGATCCCGCAGATACGCCTCGGCAATGAAGAGCATTTTCTGATCCCCGTGCTGCCATTCCTTCATCCGGACGCCGATACGGAAAAGCGGACGCTCGAAAGCTTGCGGACGGCGCTGGGCCAGTTGAAAAATAATAACCAAACGATCCTCTGCCAGGAAGGCATCATCGACAACCTGCGCGCCCGCGTGGAGAGGGCTTACCGTGGAGCGGCGATGCCTGACGAAGCTGCTGCGCCCGCCGAGCCCACCGTCACAGCACATCCGGACGTCGCGGCGAAAGCCGACTGGCTCGGGATCCTGGCATATTTGAAAGAGAAGGACACCCTGACCGGACTCAAGCGCCGGCATTCTAAGATCCAGGTTTATGCGCAGGACGTGTTCGTCAACCACGCCGTCGCCGCCCACCAGCTTTACGGCCAGGAGATCTTGACTGCCGGCGACATCGATGCCGCGTCCGTTTGGCGCGAAACATCCAACGTTTCATTGCCGGTCCCGCTCGAGCGCGACTTAAGGCGCGCTGAAGGCGACGAGACGTGGCTTCTCGGAGACGCGTTCGCGGCCAATACGGCGAAAGAGACCCATAAGGCCAGCACCGAGACCAAGGACATCACGGCGTTCACCGGCCGCAACACTTACACGCTCGTGCTTCCGCAGCTCGTCGAGCCGGTCGCGTATTATCTCGAAGAGCAGACCGAAGGACAGCGCGCTCAGGACGACGCGTATTACGCGCCCACGGCCGCGCAGATGAGCCTGAACCGCACGCCAAAGATGGCCGGTTTTGTCTGGTTCACCTGGTACATTTCGCATTTCAGCCATCGCTCGAAACTTTTCTTCACGCGTATCTGGAATTGGCGCGTGATGCGTGCTTCGGACCTGGCGGTGAACAATTTAAAAGGCGATTTTGACCGCCGCTCCAAAGAAGTGGCGCCTCCCGACGAAAATCCGAAAGCATGGCTGGCGAAGACCATCAACAACGCCGCAAATTTTACGTCGCTGCGGGGCACGTTCTTCTGGCGCCGCCTGTTGAAGGGCAGGAACCGCGAAAGCATGGAGCTTTTCATGCAGGCGGCTTCCGACGTGCGCCTTGAGAACATCGACAAGCTGCCGCTTCCGAACGGCTATCAGATACTCGACCTGCCGGGAGAAACTCAAGGCCTTCAGGTCTCGATCCAGGGCAAGGGCAACGTCGTGCTGATCGGCAGCAATTCGGCGAACGTCGAGAAAGTCCGCGTCACGGCCGAAGCCGTCAGCGCGCTCGGTGATGACGTGAAGACCGACGAGCTCAGTTCGCGCGTGATCCCCGGGTTCGAAACGCTGAGCGATTTCACGCTCGGAGTGGAACGGTACGGCGTCGCGATGCCTTATCCGAACGTAGAGGCTTATGAGGCGGCCGATCTCGAGAAGACCGCTGTATTCAACGACGTTTACCGCCGCTTCGGGACATGGGACCGTTTCTTCCAGCGCCACTACGGCTGGATATTCGGCGACAAAATTTATTACAACCAGATGGACCCGGCTTACCGCGAGGCGTTCGAGGCTTATCTGTATATCAAGAGCCGCCGCGAAAAGAACGCCGCGTGGGCGCTCGGCATCGACCCGCCGTTCCTGGCGCTTGAGAAGCACCGCGTCAATAACGGCGGCAATTATTCTTTCGATGACCAGCTGACGATGGTGCTCACGGACCTGATCTTCAAGGATTCGAGGCCCGGCGAAACGAAATACGTGGTGCTCGGCGAACAGAGGCTCGCGCTCGTCGCGCGCCTGCTGACGTTCCGCGGCGTCGTGCTGAATCTTTTGGCCGACAGAACCGCGACGGTCAAAGCCACCGCCATGAGGAAAGAGACCGGCGAACCGGTATACACGAACCAGGCGATGGTGATGGACCGCCTCTTAAGCAGCCAAACCGGCACGGCCTACGAAGGCGTGACCGAGACTTCGGCGCTCGAAATGGTCCTCGCCCGGCTACGTTACCGCGACGGCGAACGTTACCGCCGGACGCTGGCCGAAGCGCTGGACAACCCCGTTGCCGCGGCCGACATTCTGACCGACCTACCTCTGCCGGCGGAGCTGGTTCCGGTTTTGATCGGCGAGGACGGACAGGCGACCGGACTCGGAAGACAGCTTATTGAAGACTTGCAGGCCGCCAGCAGCGCCGTCGAAGGATCTCGTCTGGCCGTCGTCGAAACGGTGAGAAGGGGCAACACCGATTTCGTATTTCACGCGCTTCCTTATCCGAAATCTCCGGCAGCCGCGCCGACGAGGGCCGAGATCGAAGTTCTGACCGCCGCCGACGAGACCGTGATACTGCCCGATGGTTACTCGGACTTTCTGGGACTTCCGCCCGGAACGCCGAACGTGAACAGACTTTTTGAATTTACAGGTATGACCGACGACGAGATCCAGGCGGTGCTTCTGCGCCGGTGGATCGTCGAGCCGCTGGCAGCCGCATGGCAGGGCGGGGTCCCGGCCGCGAATGTTTCCGGATTTTTCAGCGACGCCGCGCTGAAGCTGCGTCAGAGCATGCTCGGCGCCGGCATGGACATGGAGCGTGTCAACTGGGTCGTCCGCGTCATGGAAGCGCTGGCGGATACCGGACACGCCAATTTGAGCGCGCCCAACGGCACGCCGCAGGCGGATTTTCTGCGCACGTTCGCCGAAATTTTCGGGAACAGCCAATGGCTAAGGACGGAAACCGCCGGCGGCAGTCTTTATCTTCATACTACGTTCGGTTCCAGCGTCACGGCCGAAGCCCAATTCGCCGCGCATCTGAGCAGCGGGGCTTGGCTGCCGGCAGCGACGGAGCTTCTGAGGCGTTTCATTGAAGAGGAGGCCGTCACGGCCTATCGCAGCAAAGCTTTCGTGTATCTCTCGGACGAAGCGGGCCAGGGCAATCTATCTTCCGTTTGGCTGGAAGCCGCCCAGGGCGCCGTCAATCTGGAAAAACATTACGTCGATCAGACCGAGTCCGGCACCGTGCACGTGTTCCTGCCGCCGAACCTGATGGTGCTGATCCCTATCTTCAAGAAGAGGCAGGGCGAGCGCATTTTGGCCGAAAGAGAATCTTACCGCCCGACGCGCCTGGACCTCCTAGCCGCCGATACGCCGCATTCTCTTCTGCACCCGACCGCCGCTTCTCCGACGTCCTCCGGTTTTTTCGGCTCGATCGGCTCGATGTGGTCCGAAGGCCGCCGGCGCTACAGGCAATGGAGATTGGGCGC
>CAZCVC010000180.1:0-2314 GCA_964502045.1 uncultured Planctomycetia bacterium
CGATTTTGGGGCAAGCACGACCGGAAACGCGTCTTTGATCCTGTCGTGAAACTTCTCGCGGGAGGATTCGACGGCCAGGATCGGGTTGAAACGAATTTCACAAACGACTTCAACCAGCGGCGGCTTTTTATAGAGCTCGTTTGGGACTGGACTTGGGACTGGTTTTGGGCTCATCGTTCAGAAGTATAACATAATTTTATTACAGATTGCTAGATTTCATTACGTCCGGATTATTGCTGCCTAACGACCGGCCACGCCGTAAAGTTGACGTTGATGGCCGTTTAAAGGGATCCCTGTTTAAAAAATACTCCGTCAGTTTCGAGAAGTTCGCCGGTGACCTTGGATGTGACGACCGGTGACAGCAAATGAAGAAAAAAACCCCGGCTTCTCAAGAAATCGATCGTCTGCTGGATGCCCTTCTGATTCTTATAGATCGGATTGATCGATAATTCGGTTTGGACCCCAAGGATGCTATTCAAGCTGGATTCGGAGCCTTCCAGCACCGCGTAGTCGCTGCCCTGCGTGTCTATTTTCATGAACACTCTTTTGTTGGAGGCGCCCAGATCTTTCCAGACGTCGTCCAGTCTGACGGTCTGCACCTCCACCGATGTCTTGTTGACGTCACCCCACTGGCTGTGAAATGTGACGTTGGTTTGATGAAACGACGCGAGCTCCGTGGTTTCAGGGTAAAAATGCAGCTGCGACGTCCCCGAAAAATTGCTGAGCGCGCAACTATGCACTCGCACCTTCTTCGAGCCGTATTTGGCCTGCAGCATGGCGGACTCTTTTTTCAACGGCTCGAACGCCGCGATCTCCCCCGTGTATCCGCCTTTGCGTATTTGTTCGATGAATTGACCCTCGTTGGCGCCGACGTCCAAAACCAGATCAATGCGGGCTTTTTTTAAAAAATAGGGAAGCGTCCTGAAGACGGGAAACCTGCGGACGTCGATGGAAACGCCACCGCTCAAAGTTCGGAAAGTCAGGTTCATGTCATTTGATCCCGGGCTCGTTGCCTTTTTTCCATTTGATATTGCAGCCGATGCTTGGCTTCTGTTCCGCCGGTACCGCTTTGTCCGCGACAACCGCCTCCAGCGCGGCGCGCAGGTCTCGGCCCGTCACGGGCTTGCCGTTACCGGGACGGCTTTCGTCGAGCTGCCCGCGGTAGACGAGCCGGCGGTTTTTGTCGAGCAGAAAAAAATCAGGCGTGCAGGCGGCCGTGTAGGCCTTCGCGAGGTTTTGGGTCTCGTCATACAACAGCGGGAACGCGAATTTCTGCTCCTCGGCGAACGCTTTCAGGCTCGCCGGCGAATCGTCGGGATAATTGGCGGCGTCGTTGGAACTGATGCCGACGAGCGCGGCGTCCTTCCCCGCGTAATCCCTCCCGAGTTTCGAAAGCTCGTCCTTGATGTGCTGCACGTAAGGGCAGTGACGGCAGATGAACATCACCAGCAGCGCCTTTTTATCGGCGAAATCTTTCAGCGAAACGGTTTTTCCCGTCTTCACGTCCGGCAGCGAAAAATCGGGCGCCGCCGTGCCGAGCGCCAGCATCGTCGAAGGGGTCAGAGCCATTTTAAGCCTCCAGAATAAGATCGTCTGACGAAAAAGTCCGGCTGTCCGCGTCTACGGTCATGTCCGCCTGCCTGATCTCGATTTCTTTTTCGAACGCCAGGTCGAACGAGACGCGGATGAACGAGCCTTTTTTCACCGCGACGCCTTTGTCGAAGTCGCGCCTGGACGAAAGCAATTTGCGGGCACCCTCGTTCCCGGTGAAATCGATCCTGAAATTCTTGTAAGCGCCCGCCGGCACGCGGCCGTGATTGTTGAAAAATACGACGGTCGCCTCTTCTTTCGAAAAATCAACGATCCGGTCGGGCTCGATCACCTTCACCCATTTCCCGGCGCCGTCCTTCAAATACACGCCGTTGATCGTGATGGTGCCGGGACCCGCAGCGCAGGCGGCCGAGGCCATGAAAACCGCGGCGGCCAGCACTAAAAGCGTTTTACGCAAGATTCTTGCCGGTGAGGCGTTTGAACACGTCCTTGTAAGCCGCCGCCGTCTTGTCCGCGATGTTCTTCGGCAGTTCCGGCCCCGGAGGGGTCTGGTTCCAGCCGGACTCCAAAAGGTAATTGCGCACGATCTGCTTGTCGTAGCTCGGCTGGTCCTGCCCGACCTTGTACTTGGCCTTGGGCCAGAAACGCGAGCTGTCCGGCGTCAGCACTTCGTCGATGAGGATCAACTTGCCGTTGAAGAGCCCAAACTCGAATTTCGTGTCCGCGATCACGATACCCTTCGTCTTCGCGACTTTCACGCCTT
>CAZCVC010000180.1:2324-3301 GCA_964502045.1 uncultured Planctomycetia bacterium
TTCCTTATATATCTTGATCGAAAGCGCCCTCGCCTTCTCGGCGACCGCGCGTCCTGTAATCTTCGCGGCGGTCTCGAAATCGATGTTGATGTCGTGCCCTTCGGTCGCCTTCGTCGCCGGCGTAAAGAGCGGCTGAGGAAGCTCCTGGCACTGGCGCAGTCCTGCCGGCAGCGCGTGGCCACAGACTTTGCCGGTCTTTTGGTAGTCCTTCCAGCCCGAGCCGGCCAGGAAACCGCGGACCACGCATTCGATGGCCAGCGGCTGGGCGCGATGCACGAGAATGGAGCGGCCCGCGATCGTCTTGCCGTGTTCTTTGACGAAATTCTTGTCGAAGCCCATTTTCGCGACGTCGGCCGTGATGATGTGATTCGGCACGACCTTCAGCATTTTCTTGAACCAGAAAAGCGATATCTGGTTCAGCACCTTTCCCTTGTCGGGGATCGGAGAAGGCAGCACCACGTCGAACGCGCTCAGGCGGTCTGTCGTGACGATCAGAAGCTTGTCTTTTCCGACCGCGTAAATGTCGCGTACTTTTCCGCGGTTCAGAAGAGGCAGCGGCAGACTGGTTTCCCATACGGCGTTTTTTGAGCGAGTCATCAGTGTGGTCATTTCCTTTTTTTTCTTTTGCTATGGCGTTGAACAAGAAGATGAAAGCGGCCCCACCCCGATTTGCCTCCGGAGGCCTTCGAAAGCCGGTCGTCGATCGCCAGGCCGATCCCGCGGGCGGGAAAATCCTCGGCCACGATCACGTCTGGTTTCATTTTATCAAGTTTGCGCATGGCTTGGAAGAGGCGTGATGCGGCCTCATAAAGGTCACCCCGGGGGCTTAAGACCGCCGTAGCCGCGAACAGCCCGGCCGGCGGCGGTGAAGAAAAAGCGATCAGCGCGAGCTTGGGCCGGCGGCCGCGGCGCGCTTTTTTCAGGTCCCGCAATTTTTCCATGAACGCATGCGTGTCCCCGCCGATAAGCACGAGCGG
>CAZCVC010000181.1:0-3271 GCA_964502045.1 uncultured Planctomycetia bacterium
TCCCGCCTCGCGTCGTCTTTTGATGCGGACCTCTTTCCCGATCTGCAGGTTCCGCTTTCTCCGGGTCTCGCGGTCCCTATGAATTCTCCGAGAAAGAGCGACGGCGGGCGTCTGGCCGGACCCAATGAACTGGCTTACTTGCTGCCCGTGAACAAGAACGGGCGGCGCATCGTGACGGTCGGTTTGGGGGAAGGGTTCCTGGGTGACGGGCGGCCGCAGGTTTTCTACCGAACGATGAAGGATTTTGTGGATACTTACGACCCCTCCGGGCCGCAGCCTGACATCGTGATCCTGAATCAGCATGAATTGTTCGCGCCTGAAAAGTTAAGCGCAGACGCTACGCCGGGCCCCTTGTATTTTCACTGGGTGGCGCAGCTAAGGCAAAAAGGTTTTCAGGGGCCTATCCTCATGTGGCTGGGCATGTATCGTCATCATAGCTACGACACGCAGCTGGCTGAGGGCGTAAATGCCAGGTTGAGACCGTACAGCGTTGACCTTTTGACGGACAATGACCTTTATAAAAATAATATTCTGATCTTAAGAAGCCTGATATTCGGTAAAGCCGCTGCGGTCCGTAATCCCAGACAGATGATCAGCCGGTTTATTTTGGACGAGCTGGAGAACGGACGCACGGTATCGCTGGAACCCGTCATCTCCGAGATAGATCGGGTTGGTTTGAAGCCAAGGCTGGATCATTTGGATCAACCCAATAGTCTGACTGTTGATAAGAACTGGCTTGCGGCCGCAGCGACTTCCGGAGACGTCAAGACCGCCGAAATGTTTTATAAGGCATTCCGCAAAAATGACGGAACTAAGATCAGCGTTCTGGATTTCGGCAGTCTAGTACCCGATTTTGTGCTGGGTCTTTGCCAGATCCTCACCGCCGGCTCCGTCGAGCGCGGATACGCATTGGATGTGTCTCAAATGCAGGTGATCGACCGGATCTCCGGTTTCCCGTATTTTAAAGTTACTCAAAACAAAGCGATAAGCGATCTTAATGCAGCTGTCCGCGATCTGGCGGGCAAAGACATCAACGTCATCACGCTGAACGCGCCGTCGGACGTCATTGTCACTCTATCCCTCACGATGCACCACGCGGCGCAGATGCGGCCCGGCGCCATATTGATGCGTCTCAATCATAAAGATTTTGGCAAGGCGGAAGTGTATGTGGAAGAAGTCGAGGCGTTTGGCTATAAGCTCGCCGCGGTTTTTGATAAGCCCCCCTTGGATTATCCTCCGACGACATTCACGAAAGACTCGAAGCTTTACGTCTTTGCGCTGGAAGCGCCCGGCGCGCGCCTCGCAGGTCCGGCTGAAACCGAGGGTTCGCGTCTTGCGATGTCTCTGCTGCCGCCTGACGCGAAGATCCTCGGTTTTGGCTCCAGTTCCATGAAAGGCGTCGTCGACCCGCGCATGTCCATTCCCGCCATGCTCGAAAGAAGGATGGGTAGAAGAGTTATCAATGAAGGGATTCCGGGAGAGCGGGCCGTCGACGGCAAGATGCGCCTTCCCGGCGTTCTCGACCTGCACCGGCCCTCACTGATGATTCTCTGGCATGGCCGCAATGACCTGTTCGACACCGGAAGACCGGAAGCGGACGTCGAAAGCGCGCTCCTGGAAATGATCGGTGAGGCGAAGAGGCGGGGCGTGCAGGTCCTGCTCCTGGGCAGTCCGACGGGCGACGGCAAAGACAACCCCCTTTACGGACGGGTCGCCGAGGCCGCCGACGTGCCTTACCTCCGTGACGTTTACGAGAACGTTCTCGGCCGTCCCGAACTCATGGCCGACGCGATCCACTTGAACGCGATCGGCAACCGCATGATAGCGGACAGGGTGAAAACTTTCCTGATCGCTCAGGGCGCCATCGAGAACACGAACGTGCCGGAGATCCAGCGCGACAGCTTCCATCCCGAGCTCCAGAATTACACGCAGGAGGCCGCGCCGGACCGGAGTGTCCATTTCACCGCCGGCATCTTTGCGGACAACTTCACGGTCAGGCTCGTCTACCGCGACCCGGCCGATCCCGACAGGGCATGGAAAGACGCTCCGGCCGACGCCGTTGTCACGAACGACTACGGCTACGGGTATTACCGTTTCCGCGCCGTCGTCCCCGAAGGGGCCGAAGAGTATTCGATCAAGACATCCACCGACGGAAAGCCTTCGAACGACGCCGGTAAAGCGTGGCTCCAGTGGCCCAAGTCGATCCGCATCCGCCTGACGGCCGAGAAAAAAGTACTGATCATCCCGACCGGACTTACCGTCGGACGGGACACGCCGCGCGACATCGAGTCGATCTTCATCGTACACCCCGATATCGTCGGCCCGATCTACGAGGAGGCCCTGGCGGCCTTCGGCGGCGCCGCCACGATGGATGAGTTGCGGCTCACAGCCGCGAAAAAGAAAGACATGAATGCCGAAGAACAGTACCGCTACATCATGCTCCGCATGGCGGCGCATTTCCTTTTCGTGACGGCCCAGTACCGCGTGCTGCAGACCGCCCCTCATTGGACGAAACCGGATTTCCTGACCGGTGAAAGCCTGGGTCTCGAGACCGCGATGCATCTGGCCGGGTCTTTCGGCGTGACCGATTTCATCAGCTTTTTGAAGGCGCGTCTGGACCTGACGCCGTTGATCGCCCCGATCACCTACGGCCGCATCGTCATCCCGGGCCTAAAGCCGTCCAAGATCCGGAACATTCTGAAGCCCGGGGAGATCGAGCCGATCAGCTACGCCAGCGACGGAAGAACATATCTCGTCATCAAAGCAAGCAACCGCCGCGAGATCGACGCGATCGTTTCCCGCGCGGCGCAAAATCTGAGCATCCCCGTGGAGAGCATCGAGGTGAAGTATCCGGTTTCTTGGATGATCCATCACACGTTCCACGGGGAATGGTTCGACCGCAGAATGAAGGAGGTTATCGAGGCGATGGATTTTCGCGATCCCGAGATCCCGGTTCTCGACACGTCCGATCCGAAAACGAACATCCTTCGTACCGCCGACCAAATGCGGACGGCTTTTTTCCGGGCCATTTTTGAACCGGTTTACTGGATGCAGGCCGACGCGCTCGTGAACGGCGCTAACCGCGTCTGGATATCGTCATCGCCCGGCACCTGGTGGGAGCTGGCGGGCCGGTTTTTCGGCGCGAGGCTGGCCAAGGAGAACGGCGCCCGGCTGGCTCGTCCGCGGGAGTTCACGGACGAGGCGGAGGCGCTGGCAAAAAAATCTGCCGTTCAATTGGCGGATATGCTCGAGGGCGCAATGCGGTACGAGA
>CAZCVC010000182.1:0-3261 GCA_964502045.1 uncultured Planctomycetia bacterium
GTTGAGGTCGAGGGTTCGAATCCCTTCTCCCGCTCCAGTTTTTCGAAAAATAAACCGATCTGCGTCGTTGCTTCTCCCTCGACGTGGCTCCGCCACGCCTGCGGAGAAGCGCCTCGCATCTCGGCTTATTTTTCGAAAAACTGGGGACAGTTTCTTAAATTAGGAAGCCTATGAAAATCGTCGAGTTCTTGAACGAAAAAGCGGTCACGGCCAATATTAAATCGACCTCGAAAGAGGGCGTGATCCGTGAGATGGTGGACGTGCTCGCGAAGGCGGAAGGTTTCCGGAACAAGGAAGACCTCGTCAAGGCGCTCATCGCGCGGGAAAATCTCGGGAGCACCGGCATCGGGCAGGGAGTCGGCATTCCCCACGCGAAGACCAACGTCGTCAAGAAGCTCGTCGCGGCGTTCGGGCTTTGCCCGCAGGGAGTCAACTTCGACGCTTTGGACGGGGAGCCGGTATACATTCTGTTCCTTCTCGTGGCGCCGGAGGATTCGGCCGGCCCGCATCTGAAAGGTTTGGCCCGGATTTCCCGCCTGCTGAAAGACAAATACTTTCGTGAATCTCTGAAAGCGCTGACGGACGAAAAGGCCATCTTGAAGATGATCCGCGAAGAAGACGCCAAGAAGCCTTAAGCCTCGCACGCCGTAAATTTTTATTCGCTTTAAATCTAATCGTTTTTTGAAAGGCAGTCATGGGTCTTTTTAAATGGCTCTATCCGGGCATGCGCGTCAAGCGCTGGGCGCTGTTGTGCTGCTTCGGCGTCATTCTGTGCTCGGTGGGTTTCGTGCTGGCGCTGAACGACATCCAGCGCTCGAGCGGCAGCATCATGGTGCTCGTCGGTTTCGTGCTCGTGTACGTCAGCATCCGCAAGATCATCAAGTCGGTCGTGACCGTGCTGCTGCCGCAGCGCGAGAACGAGCTGGTGAACATCATGTACCAGAAGCGGTATCTCGAACGCGGCCCGCGCATCACGGTCATCGGCGGCGGTTCGGGGCTTCCGGTCCTTTTGCACGGTTTGAAAGAATTTACGTCGAATATCACGGCGGTCGTGACGGTGGCCGACGACGGCGGTTCGTCGGGAAGGCTGAGGAGCCAGTTCAACATCCCTCCGCCCGGCGATATCCGCAACTGCCTCGTCGCGCTGGCCGACGCGGAACCGCTGATGAGCGATCTTTTTCAGTTCCGCTTTAAGGACTCGGGCGAGTTCGAAGGGCATAATTTCGGCAACCTCTTCATCCTCGCGATGCTGAAGGTGACCGGTGATTTCGAGAAGGCGATCCGCGAATCGTCGAAGATCCTGGCGATACGCGGCCGCGTCGTGCCGTCGACGCTGAAGAAGGCGACGCTGGTCGCGCAGCACGCGGACGGCACCGAGACGGCCGGCGAGAGCAATATTTCGAAGGTGGCCAGCCGCATCCAGAGGCTCTACCTGCAGCCGCAGGACTGCCAGGCGAGCGAAGACGCGCTGTTCGCGATCGAAAATTCGGACGCGATCGTGATCGGGCCCGGGAGCCTCTACACGAGCATCCTGCCGAACCTTTTGATCGAAAACCTTTCGGCCGCGCTGGCGAGAGCGCGCTGCCCGAAGATATACATTTGCAACGTGATGACGCAGACGCACGAGACCGACGGCTACACGGCGTTCGACCACGTGAACGCGATCGCCGAGCACGCGCGGCCCGACGTGCTGAGCCACGTGATCGTCAACAGCGGTACGATCCCGCCGGCGATCCTCGCGAAGTATCAGAAGATGGGTGCGGTACAGGTCACGGCCGACACGGACAAGATCGCTTCTCTCGGCTATCAGGTCATCGAGGAAAACATCGTCAACACGGTCGACATGGTGCGCCACAACCCGCGCCGCGTGTCGAAGCTGATCCTAGAGATCGTGAATACCGAAAAAAGGAAGAACGGGGCGGAAAGAAAAAAACGGAAAGGCGTTTACGCCTAAGCGATGACACAGACTTTGAAGAAGAAAATAAAGATCCGCAATCCCCAGGGTCTTCACGCGCGCCCCGCGTCGAACTTGGTGAAGCTCGTCAGCAAGTTCGAGTCGGAGGTTTCGGTCAAGAAGGGCGGCGAGACCGTCAACGGCAAATCGATCATGAGCCTGATGACGCTGGCCGCCAACTGCGGCGCCGTGCTCGAGGTCGAGGTGAAAGGGCCCGACGCCGAAGAGGCGATGAAGGCCATCGAAGATTTTTTGAATAAAACAGAAGAGGATTAAAAGATGAAATTATTGAACGGCATCGCCGCATCGCCGGGTATCGTGATCGGCAAGGCGTTCGTGCTCGACAGCGAGGAGATATCGATCCCGCAGCGCACGATCAAGGAATCGCAGATCCCGAAAGAGATCACGCGCCTGCAGGACGCGCTGACGATGACGCGCGCCGAGATCATGGGCATCCGCGACAAGATCGCGCACGAGATCGGCCAGGAGCACGGCGACATCTTCAACGCGCATCTGATGGTGCTCGAGGACCGCGTCATCATCGAAGAGGTGATGGAGCGTATCAAAAAAGAGAAATTTTCGGCCGAGTACGTTTTTTCCCAGGTTCTGAAGAAATATATCCAGACGTTCCTAAAGATCGACGACGAATACCTGCGTGAGCGCGTCAGCGACATTTCGGACGTCGGCCGCCGCGTGATCCGCCACCTGGTCGGCGAGCAGCGCTCGTCGCTGACGGACCTGAAAGAAAAGGTCATCGTGATCGCCTACGATCTTTCACCGAGCGACACGGCCGTCATGAACCGCAAGAACGTGATCGGATTCGCGACCGACATCGGCGGCCGCACGTCGCACACCGCGATCATGGCCAAATCTCTCGAGATCCCCGCCGTCGTCGGCCTCGAGAAGGCGACGCACATCGTGCAGACGGGGCAGACGCTCATTCTCGACGGCACGCGCGGCGTCGTCCTCATCAACCCGACCGCCAACGACCTGGCCAAGTACCGCCAGGAACAGCTGCGCTACCAGGAATTCAATAAGGGCCTCAAGCGTTTCAAAGAGCTGCCGTGCATCACACGCGACGGCCGGCGCATCGAACTGGCCGCCAACATCGAGCTGCCGTCGGAGACTTCGTCGGTGCTTTCGCACGGCGCCGACGGCATTGGGCTCTACCGCAGCGAATTTCTCTACATGAACCGCGTGGGTCTGCCGACCGAAGAGGAGCAGTACCAGGCCTACAAGAGCGTCGCCGTCGCGATGGCGCCGAAGCCGGTCATCGTGCGCACGTTCGACCTCGGCGGCGACAAGTT
>CAZCVC010000183.1:0-3234 GCA_964502045.1 uncultured Planctomycetia bacterium
CGCGGTTGTTCAGGTCGAAAGTGCGGTAATAGAAGCGCTTGTCCTTCCCGGAAAGGCGCATCGCGGCCTCTTCGAAACAGCGGCGCGTTTTGGCCTGCGCGTGGCCGAGCAGTGCCTCAATCTTCCGCAGCGGGCTTAAACTATTTTTTTTCACGAGCCGTTTCAGGCCGATGACCGGCGAAGTATCGAACGAATTGCGGTCCAGCGGCAGCGAGGCCAGCGCCGGAAACCGGCGGCAGACGATCTCGCGTTCCATGCGCCTATCGCGGATGTGTTCGTACGGCATGTTCGCGACCGCCTCGAGCAGCGTCTTGTCCGTGAACGGCACGATAGGAAAGCTGTTCAAAAGAAGCGAGCGCGGGATGAAGCCGACCTGGAAGCGGTCCGCGTACGCGAGGTCGAAGAGCCAGGCCGTCTGAAACGGCTGCCCGCCGCAGGACTCATAATCTTTCTTCAGTTTTTCCACGACGTTTTCCAGCGCACCGCCGAGGCGCCCGTCCGGAAGGAGTTTTGCGATGTTTTCGGCGGAAAAGCCGGAATGGTTCAGGTGCGCCAGGTGCGCTTCGAATGTGCACCGCCCTGCCTTCGGGTCGAACACGCGGCTGATCGTCGCGCCGCCGAGCGCCGAGTCGCCGTGCACGCCGGTGTAGACCGGCGCGTTCATGTCGCGCAGGCGCGCGGCCAGCTGCAGGAAATACGGCGTGTTGAAGCCGTGCGAGAGATGTTCCTTGTCGAGCTTGTCGTGCGCGAATTTTTCGCAGAGCGACTCGTCGGTCTCGTAAACGGCGTGGTACCAGCCGAGCCGCCGCGCGACCTTGGAGGCGCAGCGCGTCTCGAAGTCCTGCGGGTTACCTTGAGTGACCGCGCGCACGCGCCGGCCGTGCGCTTTCGAAAGATAGCCGGCCAGGAGCCGCGAGTCGAGCCCTCCCGAAAGCAGCGTCAACACGTCGCTGCCCGCCGTGCGCGCGACGATCGAGGAAAGAATGCCGTCGATGATGTCGAAATTTTTTTCGAATGAATTTCCAAAATAACGGTCGGAAGGCCTGATGAAATCTCCGGGCACCTCGCTTGCGCCGGCGTCGTGCGACCAGCGGAGCGCGCGGCCCGGCGCCAGACGCTTGACGCCTTTCAGGATGGTCTGTCCGCCGACGATGAAGTTCGTGTAAAGCACGCCGGTCAGACCTTCGATGCTGAGCTCGGCCGTGAAGCCCGGCCAGTGCTTGAACACCGACGGCGTCGTGGAAAAAAGCAGTACGCCACCTTCGGCCCAATAATAGATCGGAAAGAGTCCGAGCGTGTCGGTGCCGACGGTGAGCGCGCCCGGTTCGCGGTACACGGCCGCGTAATAGCCATTCATCCCGGAAACGGCCGCGGCGCCGCGGGATTTCGCGGCCTCGAGCGCGCGCATCGCGCCGTGCGCGTCCTCGTGCCTTCCGAGTGCCAGACTTCCCATCACGAACGCCGCGCGCGGTCCCTCCTCGCAGACGCTGACCGGCGTGACCGGACTCGCCGTCCATGCCAGCGACGCGTCACCGCTTTCGGCGAAATGGACCGGAAAGCCGTCGGAAAATCCGGCGGACACCCGTTCGAGAAAATTCCGGCGGGCCTCGGGGACCGCGCCGGCAATGCCGATGAGTTCAGCCATGGACGGCCTCCGCGTGCCTGGCGATGCGCACGCCGCTGTGCTCGTGCCGTTCGATGACGGGCGCCCATTCTTCAGCGGCGTCCTTGAAAAAATTGATCGCGTAGCCGCTACCGTCGAGCGAGACGAACGGGTTCTGCGCGAAAAAGGCGTCGGCGGCCGGCGTGCGGTCAAGCACGCTCACGCCGATGCGGCCGCTCGAACGGTGATGGCCTTTCACGTACGCCGCGTAGTGCGTCTTGTACTGGAACACGCCGTCGCGCGTGAACGGACGGCAGTGTCCGAGGCTCACGCGGTCGTAGCCGCGTTCCTTTGCGCGCAGGATCGAAAAATAATAAGCCGCCTCGGACGCGCCGAGCCGGAATAGCTCCGGCGAGGCGTCGCGCACGCCCAGATAGTGCAGCAGCGCTCCGTCGCGGTAGTCGTTGAGGAGCCCGCTGATGCTTTCGCCGTCTTTCATCACCAGCAGCAGTTCCGAATCTTTTTTCAGGAAGTCGCGTTTCAGACTCTCGTAATCGCGCACGACGGCCGAGGCCTCGTGACGGCTTTTCATGTGGGGCTCGTACATGCGGTAATAGAAATCGTCGAACGACGCTTCGTCCGTGCGGATCTCGGGCGTGAGTTTGTGACGCTGGATCTTTTCCCGGCGTATTTTCGAGTAGCGGTCGCGCCGCAAGAGCGGCTGGATGTCGCCGGAGAGGTCGACCTCCATCTCGACCCACGCCGGAAGAAAAAAATCCGCGCGTGCCGGGACGAAGTGCGATTTTTCTTCGGGGATATCGCAGAACAGCAGAGAGGCTCCGGTCCGCCGAACGGGGCTCTCAACGTCCCAGAACCAGCGCGCGCCGAGCGATGTCTCGCGGAAAGCGTCGCCGAATACCATCTTCCCGAAATAATTCTTGCTGGATTCGATGCCGGCGAACGCGGCGGTCAGCGGCAGGCCGCTGTTTTTTTCAGCGCCGCTCAGGGTCCAGACCGGGTATTTCAGAAGGTAGAGGAGCCGGTAATACTTTTCCCGCGCCCGTTCGATTGGTGACATAGTCCCCCGTGGAAATTATACGTACTCCATTGATTTTAGAAGGCGGGGGGTAAACCGCAGATTAAATTAGGATTAAATTCTGTTAAAAGAGACGAAGCTCTAATCTAGGTATATGGAATATTAACAGATGACCTTGATTCGGGAACATTTTTCATCCATACTCGAGTTTGAAGCTCAGGAGACCCTATGAAAAAAGTATTCGCGTTATTCCTCTTCCTTATCACGCTTGCGCCCGCCGCTTTCGCTTGCGGTCTGGCGGAGGATACGGAAGATCCGCTGGGGAGCAAAAGCTCAAGTAAAGCCAAAGCGAGCCCCGAGATCTAAGCATAAAAAGAACTAACCGGGTTGGGAGCGATCCCAACCCGGTTTTTTTATTTTACCCACCTGTGCCGTGCTGCCGCGTTACGAAGTGCTGAACCCTGTTTATCACTAGGGCGGGAACCTCGGGACAACCTTCAGGCCAATCCGCGTCGTGAGACGGGGCGGCACACCAGCCGTCCAAGCCAGCTCCCATTTGGATGATTATTGGATTCGCGCTTATAAAGAACGCTCA
>CAZCVC010000184.1:0-3208 GCA_964502045.1 uncultured Planctomycetia bacterium
TGGCTTCCATCGGCGCCGACGAATCTGTCGCGGCTAACCTGGCCAACCGCCTCTCGAAGACCTTCTTCGTGGGTGAAAAGAGTTTCGAGATCTCCGACTACACGATTAATTACAAGAAGGGCAGCACCACCAAGACCGGCATTTCGATCTCGTTCTACGGAAACAATCTTCGCGCCTCGGCGGCCGGCACGGATGATGCTCTGACGATGTCCATTTCATATTCCAAAGATTTCAATCTTGGGACAGTCGCTTCGATAGGCGCCGACGAATCGGTTGCAGCGAACCTCACCAACCGCCTTTCGAAAACGTTCTTCGTCGGCGAGAAGAGCTTCGAAATTTCTGACTATACGATAAATTACAAGAAGGGCACGACCACGAAGACCGGCATTTCGATCTCGTTCTACGGCAACAGCCTGCGCGCCTCGGCTGCCGGCACGGATGATGCTCTGACGATGTCCATTTCATATTCCAAAGATTTCAATCTTGGGACAGTCGCTTCGATAGGCGCCGACGAATCGGTTGCAGCGAACCTCACCAACCGCCTTTCGAAAACGTTCTTCGTCGGCGAGAAGAGCTTCGAAATTTCTGACTATACGATAAATTACAAGAAGGGCACGACCACGAAGACCGGCATTTCGATCTCGTTCTACGGAAACAATCTCCGCGCCTCGGCCGCCGGTGTCGATGACGCGCTGGCGATGTCGGTTTCATTCTCGAAAGACTTCAACCTCGCGACGATCGCAAGCGCTACTTCCGCTACAACCGCCAACCGTCTGTCAGTTACATTCTTCATCGGAGACAAGGGTTTTGAGATTTCCGACTACACGGTCAATTACAAGAAAAGCACTACAACCATCACCGGAGTCTCGGTCTCGTTCTATGGCGCCACCAACCTTCGCGCTTCCGTCGCCGGCACCGATGATGCGCTTGCGATGTCCATCTACTATTCCAAGGACTTCAACCTGGCCACAGTCGCGTCGATCACCGGGAACGAGGGAGTCGCCGCCAACCTGACCAACCGCCTGTCCAAGACGATATACGCCGGCGAAAAGAGCTTCGAGATCGCCGACTACACGATCAACTACCAGAAAGGCACCACGACCAAGACCGGCGTCTCCATCAATTTTTATGGCGCGAACCTGCGCGCGGCCGCGGCCGGCACCGATGACGCGATGGTGATGAGCTGGAGCTTCTCGAAAGATTTCAACCTGGCGACGGTCGCCTCGATCGGCGCTGCGGAGAGCGGCACCAACATTGCCAATCGGATTTCGAAGACGATGTTCATCGGCGACAAGGGTTTTGAGATATCGGACTACACGATCAACTACCGGAAGGGCACGACGGCGACGACAGGTGTTTCGATCAGCTTCTACGGCGCGGGTCTCCGCGCCTCGGCGGCCGGCATCGACGAGCCGCTGGCAATGAGCGTGAGCTACTCGAAAGACTTCAACCTGGGCACGGTCGCCTCGATCGGCGCCGCGGAGACCGGCGCCAACATCACGAACCGCATATCGAAAACGGCCTATATCGGCGAAAAGAGTTTTGAAGTCGCCGATTACACCGTCAGCTACAAGAAGAGCACGACCACCACGACCGGCATTTCCGTCAATTTCTACGGCGCCAACGTCCGCGCCGTTAGCGCGGGCGTCGACGACGCAATGAAGATGTCGATAAACTTCGCCCGCGAGATGAGCGTCGACGCCATTCCCGCCGTCAGCGCCGGCACGATCGCCAACCGTCTTTCGAAGACGATGTTCTACGGAGAAAAGGGCTTCGAGATATCGGACTACTCGATAAATTACCGCAAGGGTATGGACGAAGTGAGTGGCGCGACCGTCAATTTCTACAACGGCAACGTCCGCGCGGCGGCGGCCGGCGTCGAGGACGCGCTCGCGATGACGATGGATTACGCCAAAGACGTGAACATCGCTGCACTGCCCGGAGCGTCGGCGGGCATGATCGCCAGCCGTATTTCGGAGACGAACTATCTCGGCGAGAAAAACTTCGAGATAGCCGACTACACGAAGAACTTCAAGAAGAGTACTAGCATCGCGACCGGTTATCAGGTCAATTTCTACGGCAATAACGTCCGCGCCGCCTCCGCCGGTTCCGAAGAGGCGCGCTTGATGACCGCGGATTTCACGCGCGATTTCAACATCGCCTCAGTCGCCTCGGTCAGCGCGAGCACCAACACCGAGCGTAATTCGCAGACTTTCTTCATCGGCGAGAAGAATTTTGAGATAGCCGACTATAGGAAGAATTTCATCAAGGGCACCGATTCGATAACGGGCGTGTCGGTGGATTTCTACGGCAACATGCAGCGCGCTATCGACGCCGCCACCGACGAACAGCTGGCGATGACGGTCGATTTCTCGAAACACGTCGATATCAACAACTTGCCGGCAGTCGACGAGAACACGACCACGAACCGCCGTTCGAAGACGTTTTTCGTCGGCGAAAAGAGCCAGGAGAGGGCCAGCTGGACGTGGACGTACGTCGTCAGCACGATGCGCATCATCAGCACGACGGTCAATTTCTACGGCCCGTCGCTGAGCCGCGCCGAGCCGGGCAGCGAGCAACCGCTGAGGCTGACCGCGACCTACCGCGGCTACAAGAACGAGGCGGGCGTCGGCAGCGGCAATTACGTCCAGACCAACATCCAGACCGTCACGACGTACGTCGGCGAGAGGAACTCCGAGATGGCGCATCAGAGCTTCCGCTACAACGAGAACCAGTACATCGTTTCTAACACGATCAACTACTACGGCGGCGGCTACGTCAACGCCGAGACTGCCACGGCCAGCGCCTCAGAGCTCGCGATGACCAAGACGATCGAATCGCGCGGCACGTTCACCGACCCGTATCACTGGAGGGAAGTGTCGTTTTACGTCGGCTCCTACCGCGATGAAATGAGGACAGACAGCTACGGTTATCGCCGCGGCAGGGTCGCGGACCACAGCGTCTACAGCTACGTCGGCGACAGCCGCACGAAGGTCGACAGGGTGCTGAAATACGACGTGCGTCATTCGGATCCGGGCAGCCTCACGCTCTTGAGCGACATTGTGCAGTATTTCTACGAAGGCATCGACACGGAAAATGCGACGAGCACGTTCACGACGAGTACTGTCTACCACAACGGCAACCCCACCCTCATTAATTCGAGGAGCACGTCCACGAGCCTGTTCGACGAGGACGCAGCGCTGCAATC
>CAZCVC010000185.1:0-3195 GCA_964502045.1 uncultured Planctomycetia bacterium
CGTTCCGTGTGCGCGTGGCCGACAAGGCCATCGAGACGCTGAAGGCCTACGAGAACAAGGAGATTATTTTCGGCATCCGGTCCGAAGACATCTACGACAAGCTTTTCGCGATGGAGGCGTCGCAGGAAAACACGGTCCGCGCCACCTGCGAGATCGTGGAGCCGATGGGCGCCGAGGCGTACCTGTACCTGCGCTGCGGCGCCAATTCGTTTATCGCGCGCGTTTCGGGGCACGTGCGCCCGGGCGTGAACCAGGACCTGGACCTCGTGATAGACATCAACAAGGCGCATTTTTTCGACATCAACAGCGAAGCTGCGATCGTATAACCTTCCGGGCCTAAGGACGGTCCGGTCGGGGAGGTAGATTCTGCCGCCATTTCTGATCCCTATTTTTTCGTATGCGGTATGGGTCTGCCTTCTTTTTTCTACTTTTCATATACTCCGTTTCGATCTCGACCTGGCCAACCAGATCATCTCCCCGTATTTTTTCGTCTCGTACCTGATCCTTATTTTCGTCTGGGCGTTTTCCGGGCCGATGGCGGCCGCCGTGCTGACGTTCCTGTCCGTCTCGCTCGTATTCTATCTGTGCCTCGCGACGAGAGAGCCCGCGTATTTCCTTCAGATCGTTTTTTACGGCCTTCTTTTCATCCTGATTGTTTCATTTCTTTATGAAGTTCAGAAAAAACTGAACCAGCGCCGCCTCGTTTACGAAAAGCTGATGGAGGACACACGCCTGGGCCGCGAGGACGCGCTGAAAAAAGAAGAGCTGAAAAAAGCGCTCGAAGTGAAGATCGAGCGCTTCATCGACCTGCACCGGTTCTCCGACGTGCTGAAAGACATCCCGGACGTGCACGACGTCGCCGACCGCATGATCTCCGAAGTGCAGTCGATGTTCCCGAGCGCCGACGAATGCGCGCTGTACCTGCTGAACGAGGCCAACCAGCAGCTTTCGCTGGCGGCCTCGCGCCGGCGGTCCGGAGGCGCCGTGCTCGAGAAGCACGGCAGCATCTTCGACCAGTGGGTCGTGCGCCGCTCGCGCCCGGTCATGGTCGAGGACGCGAAAAGCGATTTCCGCTTCGGCATCGAAAAAAACGCCGAGGATGAGCCGCTCCGGTCCGTCGTCGCGAGTCCGTTGATGACGGAAAACAAAGTGCTCGGCGTGCTGCGCATGAGTTCGAGCGAGCCGCGGCGCTTCAGTCCCGACGACCTGCGCCTTCTCGACATCATCTCCGATCTCGGCGCCGGGATCCTGAGGAACCGCCTGCTCTACAAAAAGATGGAGGAACTCGCCGTCCATGACAGCCTCACCGGGCTTTTCCTGTACCGTTATTTCCAGGAGCGCATGGCCGAGGAGATCAAGCGGGCGCAGATGAGCCGCAAGCCGTTTTCGCTCGTGCTGCTCGACATCGATTTCTTCAAGCGCTACAACGACGAATTCGGCCATTCGGCCGGCGATCTCGTGCTGAAAAGCATCGCCGCCACGCTGCAGAGCAACGTGAGCCTCGTCGACCTCGTGGCGCGCTATGGCGGCGAGGAGTTCATCATCCTGCTGCCGAACAAGGACCACGCCGAGGCGATGACGGCGGCCGAGCGCCTGCGCACGGCGATCGAAAAGAACCGGCTCACGCTGCGCCGCATCGAAAGCGGCATCACGGCGTCGTTCGGCGTTGTCACGTTCCCCGACGGCGGTTTCACGGCCGAAGAACTCGTGCGCGCGGCCGACCTTAACCTGTACGAGGCCAAGCGGTCGGGAAGGAACCGGGTATGTGGAAATATCTAGTCCTGAATAACCTCTGGTTCTCGATCCTGTTCCTCGTGCATTTCGTCGGCTCCGAGAAGGACCGGCGGCTCATCTTCATCTCGATCTTCGCGCTGGCGGCGTACCTGGCGCTGAAGACGCCGATCGACCCGTTCGCGTGGGCCTATTACGTCGTGTTCTCGCTGCTCGTGTTTTACGGCGCGCACCAGTTCCGCGAGTGGGCCTACGCACGGTCGGTCATCGTCGAGGACGAGATCGACCTGGCGTCGCGCGAGCTCGGGCATTCGCAGCACGCACTTTCGGAGAAATCGCTGGAGGCCGAGCTTTTGGAAAAGCGCGCGGCCGAGATCACAGGGCTCTACGACAAGGTCAGGGAGATGTCGCGCTCGCTCGACCAGTTCGGGGTGTTCCTGATCTTCGGCGAGGCTCTGGCCGAAAATTTCGACTTCCAGACGCTGAAGCTCGTGCGCTTCGACGAGGAAAACGTCGGCATGATCCGTTCCGAGGAGGTCTACGAGCTGACCTCGGCGGATTTCAAGGGCCTGTTTGACCGCAAGGCGCTCTTGAAAAACCGCGAGCGCGTGCGCAGCACGCTTTTTTCCGGCGACACCAAGATATTCAACCACATCTTCAAGACGCAGAAGCCGGCGCTCGACGAGGACATGCGTTTTATTTTTTCGAATCCGCTGATGAACGACAAGAAGATCGCGGCCTACCCGATGCTCGTGAACCGCAAGATCTTCGCGATCCTGATGCTGACGGGCCTGAAGACCCGCAACGTGCGCCTCCTGAACATCCTGGTCGAGCGCTTCATCTCCGAGATGGAGCGCGTGAAGCTTTACGAGAGCGTCGAGACGCTCGCGATCACGGACGGCCTCACCGGCGTGTACGTGCGGCGCCACCTGATGGACCGCCTGCTGGGCGAGCTCGACCGCTCGAAGCGCTTCGGCTTCAAGCTGTCTTTCCTGATGATCGACATCGATTATTTCAAGCGCTTCAACGACAACTACGGACATCTCGTCGGCGACGTCGTGCTCAAGCAGGTCGCCGAGACGATCAAGAACAGCGTCCGCGAGGTCGACATGGTGGGGCGCTACGGCGGCGAGGAGTTCGGCGTGCTGCTGATCGAGACCGACGAGAACCTGGCGATGATGGTCGCCGAACGTATCCGCCGCTCGATCGAAGAGCGTGCGTTCAAGGCCTACGACGAGAAGCTGAAAGTCACGGTCTCGATCGGCTGCTCGACCTATTCCTATTACGATGCCACCGACGCCGCGATGGTCATCGAGGCGGCCGATTCGGCGCTGTACCAGGCCAAGCGGCAGGGCCGCAACCGCGTCTGCCTGTACAACCTTCCCGGGGCCCAGTCCTGAGCCCAAGCGTGCTATAATGTCGTCTATGAAAAAAGCGGCTATCGGCGTCGA
The DNA here is from genome assembly GCA_964502045.1 of uncultured Planctomycetia bacterium. Lineage (GTDB taxonomy): Bacteria > Omnitrophota > Gorgyraeia > 2-02-FULL-51-18 > 2-02-FULL-51-18 > CAMDWQ01. The sequence continues at coordinate 3,183 of CAZCVC010000185.1, forward strand.
CATCGGCGGCACC
>CAZCVC010000186.1:0-3194 GCA_964502045.1 uncultured Planctomycetia bacterium
AGCGGGCTGGGTTTGAAGTCCGCGACGTGCATCCCTCCCACTACGGCCGCATCTGCCCGATCGAAACGCCGGAAGGTCCGAACATCGGCCTCATCGCGTCTCTTTCCACGCACGCGCGCGTCAACGAATTCGGTTTCATCGAGACGCCGTACCGCAAGGTAGAGAACGGCAAGATCACCGAGAAGATCGAGTACCTCTCGGCCGACCTCGAAGACAATTTCATCATCGCCCAGGCCAATGCCAAGGTCGACAAGAACGGCCATTTCTCTGACAGCCGCGTTTCTTGCCGCCACAAGGGCGATTTCCCGTTCACGCCTCCGAAAGACATCCAGTACATGGACATCTCTCCTAAGCAGCTCGTCAGCATCGCGGCCGGCCTCATTCCGTTCCTCGAGCATGACGACGCCAACCGCGCGCTGATGGGCTCCAACATGCAGCGCCAGGCCGTTCCTCTGCTTATTCCCGAAGGGCCGCTCGTCGGCACCGGGCTCGAATACCGCTGCGCCAAGGATTCCGGCGCCGTCATCGTCGCGGAAGAAGACGGCAAGGTCACGGCGATCCAGGCGGACGAGATCATGGTCAGCGGTACGCGTTATCCTTTGAAGAAGTTCATGCGTTCCAACGCCTCGACCTGCATCAACCAGCGTCCGATCGTGAAGCTGGGCGACAAGATCAAGGCAGGTCAGGTCATCGCCGACGGCGCTGCCACGAAAGACGGCGAGCTGGCGCTCGGCAAGAACGTGCTCGTGGCTTTCATGCCATGGCGCGGCTACAACTTCGAGGACGCCATTCTGCTTTCCGAGAAGTTCGTTCGTGAGGACGTTTACACGTCCGTGCACATCGAAGAATTCGAGATCGAGTCCCGCGACACGCGCCTCGGCAAGGAAGAGATCACGCGCGATATTCCGAACGTCGGGGAAGAGGCGCTGAAGGACCTCGGCGAAGACGGCATCATCCGCATCGGCGCCGAAGTCGGCCCCGGCGATATCCTCGTCGGCAAAGTAACGCCGAAGTCCGAGACGGAGCTTTCTCCCGAAGAAAAACTGCTGCGCGCGATCTTCGGCGAAAAGGCCGGAGACGTCCGCGACGCGTCGTTGACGGTCCCGCCCGGAGTCGAAGGCGTAATCATCGAGACGAAGATATTCTCCCGCAAGGGACAGGAATCCAAGACCAAGGAAGTGCGCGCCAAGGAAGCCAAGGAGATTGAGGCGATCAAGGCGACGTACACCGAGCAGATCAGCCAGATCGAGAAGGACAAGGCTCAAAAGCTGATCGGCCTGCTCGACGGCAAGACGCTCGCGGTCGGCCTCGCCGACATCGAGACCGCCGCCGTGTTGATTGGCCGCGGCAAGACGATCCGCAAAGCGGACGTCGCGAAGCTCGGACGCGCCGACATCGAAAACATCAAGCTCGACGGCGACGATGATGTCGAGGACCAGGTCAAGCGCCTGGGCCGGCTCATGGACGACCAGATCGAGGAACTGCGCTACGAAGAAGACCGTGAGATCGACCGCGTGAAGCGCGGCGACGAGCTGCCTCCGGGCGTGCTCAAGCGCGTGAAAGTGCTCGTGGCCCACAAGCGCAAGATCTCCGTCGGCGACAAGATGGCCGGCCGCCACGGAAACAAGGGCATCGTCGCCAAGATCATGCACGAAGAAGACATGCCGTTCCTCGAAGACGGAACACCGGTCGACATCGTGCTGAACCCGCTCGGCGTGCCTTCCCGTATGAACGTCGGACAGCTGCTCGAGACGCATCTCGGCTGGGCGGTCCACAAGCTCGGTATGACCATCGCGACGCCCGTATTCGACGGCGCCAGCGAGACCGAGATCAAACAGTATATGAAGAAGGCCGGCCTGCCGGAAAACGGCAAGGTCACGCTCCGCGACGGACGCACCGGCGAGCGCTTCGACCAGCAGGTCACCGTCGGCATGATCTACATGCTGAAGCTGCACCACTTGGTCGACGACAAGATCCACGCCCGCTCCATCGGACCCTACTCGCTCGTCACCCAGCAGCCGCTGGGCGGTAAAGCGCAGTTCGGCGGACAGCGCTTCGGAGAGATGGAAGTCTGGGCGCTCGAAGCCTACGGCGCCGCTTACACGCTGCAGGAACTGCTGACCGTCAAGTCGGACGACGAGCAGGGCCGCACGCGCATCTACGAGTCGATCGTGAAGGGGGAGAACGCGCTTCAGGCGGACACTCCCGAATCGTTCAACGTTCTCGTGAAAGAATTGCAGGCTCTCGCACTGGATATCCGCACCGAACGAAAAGCACAAGATGCGAAAGAGGTGGCAAGTGAATAAGTCTTATTCCAACAACACCGCCAACGAATACGTCGCGCCGAACTTCGATTTCATTTCGATCAAGATCGCGTCGCCGGACATCATCCGTGGTTGGTCCAAGGGTGAAGTCAAGAAACCCGAGACCATCAACTACCGCACGTTCAAGCCTGAAAAAGATGGTCTTTTCTGCGAAAAGATCTTCGGGCCCACGCGTGACTGGGAATGTAACTGCGGAAAATACAAGCGCATCAAGCACAAGGGCATCGTCTGCGACCGCTGCGGCGTCGAAGTCACGCTCTCGAAGGTACGCCGCGAGCGCATGGGCCACATCGACCTGGCCACGCCGGTTTCGCACATCTGGTTCTACAAAGCCGTGCCGTCGCGCCTTGGCGCATTGCTCGAGCTCAACCTCCGCGAACTCGAACGCATCATTTATTACGAAGAGTACGTCGTCATCGAGCCGGGCGACACGCCGATGAAAAAGGGCGACCTGCTGAACGAAGAAAAATATCAGATGATGGTCGACAACTACGGCCATAAATTCGTCGCGAAAATGGGCGCTGAAGCCGTCCGCGACCTGCTCCGTCAGGTTGACCTCGACAAGCTCGGCAAACGCCTGCATGCCGATTTGAAGACTGCGAAGGCCGAAGCTACCCAGAAGAAGATCATCAAGAACCTGCGCATCGTCGAAGCGTTCCAGAAGTCCGGCAACGACATCGATTGGATGATTCTGGAAGTCGTGCCGGTCATTCCGCCGGACCTCCGTCCGCTCGTTCCGCTCGACGGCGGCCGTTTCGCTACGTCGGATCTGAACGATCTGTATCGCCGAGTCATCAACGGCAACAACCGCTTGAAAAAGCTGGTCGAGCTGCGCGCTCCCGAAGTCATCGTGCGCAACGAATAGCGCAT
>CAZCVC010000187.1:0-3176 GCA_964502045.1 uncultured Planctomycetia bacterium
GTTCAACACTGTCAAGGAAGCCGTCGAAAAGACCGGCGCTACCGTTTCGATGATCTATGTGCCGGCCCCGTTCGCGCTGTCCGCCATCCTCGAGGCCGTGGACGGCGGCATCAAGCTCATCGTCTGCATCACCGAAGGCATCCCGACTCTCGACATGGTCCGCGCGGCCGAGTACGCGCATCAAAAGGGAACGCGCATCATAGGCCCCAACTGCCCCGGCATCATTACGTCCGACGAATGCAAGATCGGCATCATGCCCGGCTACATTCATAAAAAGGGAAGCGTCGGCGTGATCTCCCGTAGCGGCACGCTGACTTACGAAGCGGTGTGGCAGCTGACGCAGGCGGGCCTCGGCCAGACGACCTGCGTCGGGATCGGCGGCGATCCCGTCATCGGTTCCGGGTTCATCGACCTGCTCGAGCTCTTCGAGAAAGATCCGGCGACGAAAGCGGTGCTGATGATCGGCGAGATCGGCGGCAGCCAGGAAGAAGAAGCGGCCGCTTACATCGAGAAGAACATGAAGAAAAAAGTACTGTCGTTCATCGCCGGCGCGACGGCGCCGAAAGGCAAACGCATGGGACATGCCGGCGCCGTAGTTTCGGGATCGAGCGGCAGCGCGCAGGAAAAAATGGCCACGCTCGAAAAGAAGGGCGTGTCTGTCATCCGCGACCTGAGCGAAATAGGGAAAACGTTCAAGAAAGTGCTCTGAGCGTGGCTCAAGACACCTTTTCGCGCTGCCGTGACTGCCCCGAGGCAGCTCTGAGCTTTTCCGAAACCTGCTGGGACCACGCCGACCGGGAGGCGTACACGGGCGCGTTTTGGAACGGACTGGCATCCCTCAGCGGACGGCAGGCTTCGCTCAACCTGAAGAAGGCCCACCTTAGAGACCTCGATTTTTCCGGGTTCAACCTGAGCGGTTCGAGTTTCAGCCAGGCCCGGCTTACCGGCTGTTCGTTCATCGGTTCCTGGCTTTCGGAATGCGACCTGATTGGCGCGCATTTGAACGCTTGCGATTTCGTCGGAGCCGACATGCAGCGAGCCAATCTCACGAAATCCGTCGTGTCGTCCTGCTCGTTCTCGCACGCGGACCTGCGCGGTGCCTATTTCGTCGAGGCGGCGTTTCGTGACGCCGATTTCATGGGCGCCTGCCTTTTCGATTCGGTGTTCTGGAGCGTGGACCTTACCGGCGCGCGCAACTTGAAGCTTTCCAGCTTCCGCAATCCCGACAACCGCAAGAAGCGCCCGAGTTATCACGTCTCGGAAGAAAGCGCGCTCGGCGCGTTCGAATCCTATGGCAATCTGAAGCACTATTTTTACGGCGCCGGTCTTTACGACGCCGGCAGTTGGGCGTCTTATCGCGGCCTCAAAATGGAGCGCCGGCATTTTTTTGAGAAGCGGGACCCGCGTTTTTTTCCGTCGCTGATGATGGACCTGCTATCCGGATACACCGAAAAGCCCGGCCGCGTGATCCTTTCGTCGGTGCTGATCGTGTTCGTTTTCGCCATGTTCTATTTCGCGTTCAACGTTCCCGTCTACAGCTTCGGCGACATTCAACAGCGCATCGATTTCTGGGACAGCCTCTATTTCAGCTTCATCACGTTTACGACGGTCGGCTACGGCGATTTCACGCCGCGGCCGGTGTTTTGGTTCCGCGCTGCGGCTTGCATCGAGGCTTTTTCTGGGCCGTTCATGGCAGGACTTTACATTTTCACACTGACGCGCCGTTACTCGGCCAGCTAAGGAGGAATTCATGGGCTCCAAAGACCATTCATTCGACATCGTTTCGGAAGTCAACATGCAGGAAGTCGACAACGCCGTGATCCAGGCTAAAAAGGAGCTCGACCAGCGCTTCGATTTCAAAGGCTCCAACAGCACGATGGAGCTGGACAAGGCCGAGAAGACGATCACGCTGAAGACCGAGAACGAGTTCCGTCTGAAGACTCTGGTTGACCTGCTGCAGACCAAATGCGTGAAGCGCGGCGTTTCGCTGAAAGCGCTCGTGTACGAAAAGGTCGAGAGCGGCATGGTCGGCGGCTCGGTGAAACAGGTGGTGAAGATCCAGAGCGGCATCCCGTCCGACAAGGCCAAGGATATCGTCAAATTCATCAAGGACCTCAAGATCAAGGCCCAGCCCACCATCCAGTCGGAGCAGGTGCGCGTCCAGGCCGTCAAGATAGACGACCTGCAGGCCGTCATCGGCCATCTTCGCGTGAAGAATTTTGACGTCGACCTGCAGTTCATCAATTTCCGGTGAAACCCCGCCGACAGTAGGCGATTTTTATTAATCCTATTTTAATCTGGCTTTAATGTTGTCCTGTTAAAATTTAATAATTTTGATGATATTTGTTTGCATATTAGCCTTGCATATGCTATTATTTGCAAGTCATATAAACGTAAATCAGGAGGATGTAATGAAGAAATTAATGTCTCTGATGGTGCTTGTGATGGTTGCTTTCACAACGGTTCCCGCTTTCGCGGATTCCGGTGCGACGGACAACGGCCAGGCCCAGGTTAAGAACGTTCAGTCCGGTTCCCGCAACGCCTCCACGGCGTGGGTGGAAGTTCTGGATTCAACGCATGCGGAAGCTTCGAAGGGCAAGAACACGGCCGAGAATCTCACGGGCGTGGTTGCCGGCGGAGCGATCGGTGTGCGTAAGACGATCCATCGCATGGGTGCAGGCGCGATCGATCTTCTGACGTTCTGGATCCCCAAGAAACAGCCCCTCATTTCGCCCGAGAAGGCTCGTTTAGAATAGTTCGTCACCCCGCCTATTCTGAAGGCCTTCGGGTCCCAGGGTAGGCGGGGTTCTTTTTTTATAGGCTTATGAAAAACAAGAAAAAGAACCTAAAAGCTCTTGTCCACGACATGCTGCTGAGTCTAGGAGAGGACCCGGGCCGCCAGGGCCTCCTCAAGACGCCCAAGCGCGTCGAGGCCTCGCTGAAATATCTGACCAGCGGCTACAAGCAGGACGCGAAGGCCGTCGCGATGTCCGCGATGTTCGACGAGCCGTACGATGAGATGGTCGTCATGAAAGACCTCGATGTCTTCAGCCTCTGCGAACACCACCTTCTTCCTTTTTCCGGCAAATGCCACGTAGCCTACATCCCTAACGGCCGCATCGTGGGTCTGAGCAAGATCCCGCGCATCGTGGATATTTTTGCGCGCCGCCTCCAGG
>CAZCVC010000188.1:0-3174 GCA_964502045.1 uncultured Planctomycetia bacterium
CTTCGCCTCGCTGTCGGAAGCGGAAACAAGCGTCAGCGCGATCTCTTTTTTAGGCGCGGGCTTGGACTTGTATTTGTCGAAGCGGTAGCTCGAAAGCCGCGCACCTTCGACGGCTGCGCCCGCGGCTTCGGCCGTGGAGATGGTCTCGGAGAAACTGTCGAGGTCGAATGCGGCCGTTTCATGCTGGAACACTTTCGCCTGCGAGAGCAGTTTCGCGGCCGCGACGCGCACGCATTGCGCCGTGAACTTTTCTTTTTTGCCTAGACCGATGAAAAATACGGCGTCGGCAGCCTTCGATCTCGGCGAAAGCACCAGATACGACTCGCCGCACTTGCCGGAGAACTTTTTCGACGAAGCCAGCTTCTTCAGGCTTTCCGTGATCTCTTTTCCCGGCGAGTAGCCGGAGGCGAAAAATCCCGGACCCTCGAAGCATCCGATGCCGAGGATGTCGACGCGCTTGGAGGTCTTTTTGGAAAGCATGAATTCGATCTTCATCGTTTCTCCTTCGTTGGTTTAGCTGATGGGTTCGGTGATCAGAAGAGGTGTCATTTCGGCCTCGTCGTCGTGTCCCAGTTTCTTCAAAAAATCCTTGATGAGCTCGTCCTCGACCTCGGTGCACTTCTCGTGCTCCATGCTGCAGGCCACCTGGCCCCCGGCAATCATGCCGTGCCCGCCGGCGGTGCCGCGTTTGCCGATGAGCTGGCGCAGGAAACGGCCGGCGTGACCGTGGATGTTGGTCGTTCGGATGGACACGACGACCTTGTCCTTGAAGCGGCCGACGCAGATGGACCAGGTCATGCGCTCGCAGCGCAGCATGAAGTCGGCGATGAACGGGACGAAATCGGGGTTTTCGACCTCGCCGAGCGAGGTGGCGATCGCGTTCTTGTAGACCTTCGCGTGGTGCATCGCGCGGTTCAGCGTGATGAAATATTCGCGAGGCAGTTTCGGATGCTCGATCGAAGCCAGGAGCTTTTTGTTGCTGCGCGGGAAAAGCGTCAGGTACGCCTCGATGTCGGTCTCGCGCGCCTCGCGGCCGAGATCCTGCGTTTCCGAGCTGATGCCGTAGGAAAGCGCGGTCGCTAGCTGCGCCGGGATCTCGAGGCCGCTGGCAACGAGATACTCCGTCAGGATGGTCGCCGTCGCGCCGTACTCCGTCCGGATGTCGATATAGTCGGCGCGCGTGGTCTTTCTCAGCGAATGGTGGTCGATGATGATGGCGGGTTTTTTCGTGATGGGAAAAGAGCTATTGCCGGTGCGCGGCTGCATGTCCACGAACGCGAAGTCGGTCCCGCGTTTCAAGTCAGCGTCGGTGAAAGGTTTCACGCGGAGTTTCAGCACGCGGATCATCGCCTGGTTCTCCGCGCGGCCCACGATGCCGCCATAGCGGACCGCCGTCGGCACTTTGAAGCGGTTCTTCACGATGTACGCGAGCGTCAGCGCGCTGGAAAGCGAGTCGGGGTCGGGATTATCGTGCGTGAGCACGACGAGGCGCTTCGAGTCCTTCAGCGCCTCCCCCATTTTCTCGAGACGTTCCTGGTAAACCCCGAGGTCCATCGGCATTTAGTATTTAGGGACGGTCGGGTCGATTTCCTGCGACCAGGCGTCGATGCCGCCGGCGAGGTTCTTCACTTTCTTGAAGCCGATCTTCTGCAGAAGGTCCACGCCCTTGGCGCTGCGGCCGCCGAAGTGGCACTGCACGATGATCTCGTCGGCCGAGTCGAGCTCGCTGACGCGCTCGGGCAGCTTGCCGAGCGGGATCAGCTTCGAGCCGGGGATCTTGCAGATCTCGTATTCGTTCGGTTCGCGCACGTCGACGAGCACGAACTTTTCTTTCTTGTCCATTTTCGACTTGAGTTCTTTCACGCTGATCTCGGGTATCCCCACGTTTCCTCCGTTTTTATTTTCTTCGCCGCGCGTGATCCCGCAGAACGCGTCGTAATCGATGAGTTCCTTGATGGTCGGGTTGTCGCCGCAAACCGGGCATTTCGGATTTTTGCGGAATTTCACTTCGCGGAAATTCATTTTTAGCGCGTCGTAAAGCATGAGGCGTCCAATCAGCGGCTCGCCTTTGCCGAGGACCAGCTTCACGACCTCGGTCGCCTGAATGACGCCGATGACGCCCGGAAGGATTCCGAGCACGCCGCCTTCGGCACAGCTCGGGACCATGCCGGGCGGCGGCGGCTCCGCGAAAAGACAGCGGTAGCAGGGGCCTTTGCCCGGATAAAAAACGGTCGACTGTCCGTCGAAGCGGAAAATGCTTCCGTACACGAACGGCTTCTTCAGGAACACGCACGCATCGTTGACGAGGTAGCGCGTCTGGAAATTGTCGGTACCGTCGAGAAGGATGTCATAGTCCTTCAATATCTTCATGATATTGTCCTTCGTCAGGCGCTCGTTGTAAGTCACGACGTTGACGTTGGGATTGATCTCGGCCATGCGTTCCTTGGCCGATTCGACTTTGGGCTTGCCGATGGACGAAGTGCCGTGGATGATCTGGCGCTGCAGGTTGGAGAAATCGACCACGTCGAAGTCGACGAGGCCGATGGTGCCGATGCCCGCGGCAGCCAGGTAGAGCGCGGCCGGCGAACCCAGCCCCCCGGTCCCGATCATGAGGACCTTGGCGGCTTTGAGCTTTTCCTGCCCCTCGACCCCCACTTCGGGCATGATGAGGTGGCGGCTGTATCTTAAAATTTCGTCTTGAGTTAGCTTCATTTAAACACTCCCGGAAAAGGTTTTATTATACCATCCCCAGGTTCGCCGCTACAATTTTCGCATTCCGCGCCATCCCCGCCTTTTTCGGTCGTTTTACAGGGCTGCCTTGAAACGTGGCCGCGAATTTCGAGTCGTCCATGCCCCCGACTTGTTCCAGCGATAGCCAGCTGCCCGCAATTTTGGACGGATCTAGCTCGTCATGCGCCGTCGTTTTCGCGCGGAAATTGTAAGGGCAGACCTGCTGGCAGATGTCGCAGCCGAAGACCCAGTCGCCCATCTTGGCCTTGAGCTCGGGCGCGGGTTCGGTCTTGGACTCGATGGTGAGGTAGGAAATGCACTTCGTGGCGTCGATTTCATAATTGCCCAAAAGCGCGTTCGTCGGACAGGCGTCGATGCAGATACGGCAGGACCCGCAGGCGCCCGCATGCGGCTCGTCCGCTTCGAGCTCCAGGTTCGTGACGA
>CAZCVC010000189.1:0-3128 GCA_964502045.1 uncultured Planctomycetia bacterium
AGCGTGTCGCGCGTCCACTGGCCGCCGGCGCGCGTGACGAGGATCATCTTGTGGGGGAGCCGCTGCAGGCGCGCGAAACTGAACGTGTAGAACTGGAAGTCCGCGGCCGCGTTGCGCACGGTGGCGTTGGCATCCTCGTTGGTGTCGAGGCCGCCGAACACGCCGGGCAGGCCGAAATGCACGTCGGCGCTGATGATCGTGCGCCCGGAGGAGTCTTGTAGTGCGAATCTCGGACCCGTCTGGATCGAGCGAACGCGGTCGCGGCTTGACTCGAGGCCGGCGATCTTCGAAATCGAATTCACGTAATTGAACCCGCCGTACCATTCCACCGTCCGGTCGGCTCGCTGCACGAAGTAATACGTGACGCCCGGCGAAAAGCTCGTCGATTTGCCCTCGATCTCTAGCGGCTCCAGCGCTCCGACCAACCGCGTTTTCACGATGCCCGCCGCCAGGCTGAATGTGACCGGCACCTCGGTCATCGGAAAGCTGTAGCCGAGCGAACCGCCCGTGAACGCGCCTTCCTCCGCAAACGTGCTGCTTAGCTCTACCGAGTCGTCATAGCCGAGAAAATTGTCGTTCGAAATGCTGAACACGTGGCGGGACAGGTGCGTGAAACGCGTGCCGCGGTTGTTGTATTCGTAGTAGGCGTGGAACGGGTTGGTGTCCGAGATCTTCAGGATGATGTCGGACCGGCCGAGATTTTCTCCGGGGATCAGGTACGCTTTCGCTTTGCGTGAAGAGTTGCGCGTCATCTTGTAGATGTTGCGCTCGAGATCCTGATAGCGGAACACGCGGTCCGGCCCGAATTTCATGTAGCGTTCGTAGCTCGGCGTGCTGAAGTAGCGGTTGTCGCGCACGTAGACGCGGCCGATCTTGCCCTCGAGGATCTTGATCTTCACGTCGCCGTCCGTGACCGTCTGCGGCGGAATGTAGGCGCGGCTCGTGATGTAGCCTTCGCTGCGGTAGGCGTTCGTGACCAGTTCGCTGAACTCGCGCAGTTTCGCGAACGAAGAGCTGCGGTTCTCGTAGGCCGCCGCCATGGGCTCGAACCGGCTCGACGGGATCACCGTGTTTCCCTCGAGGCGTATCGTTTTCACGAAGAACGCGGGCCCTTCGTCGACCGGCGGAGCGCTTTCCTTGTTTTCTTCGACTATGATCTCGGGTTTTTCGGGGATCTTCGAGACCGGTTCCTTTTCCTGCCGGTAGATCGAAGTCGTCTGCGAATCCAGCTCCCTCTGCGTAGCGTCCGAAATGACGGACGCGCCCCACGCGCAGGGGGCGAACAGCAGAATGGCGGCGGTCAGCCAAATTTTTCTCATGGTAAGCATAATAACATAAAATTTTAACAAATTTTATCAAATATTGCCTAATTCGTATAAATTCAATCTAGACTCTACCGGGACATTTGCTACAATGAGGGTTTGGGAGACGTTTTTATGCCTAAAAATAAAATTACCGTTTACCAGAAACCCACTTGCACGACCTGCCGCCAGGTCCACGCGGCGCTGAAGGAAAGCGGCGTTGATTTTGCCGCGGTCGATTATTACGTCGAGCCGATATCGAAATCGAAACTGAAGGAATTGCTCTCGAAAATGAACCTTTCCGCCAAAGAGCTTTTAAGGACGAACGAAGACATCTATCGGGATCTGGGTCTGTCAAAAATAAAATACAGCGACGACGAGATTATCGACCTCATGGCCAAACACCCCGACCTGATCCAGCGGCCTATCGTCGAAAAGGGCGGCAAGGCCATTCTCGCGAGGCCCGCTGAAAAAATAAAGGAGTTCCTCAAATGAACGTTACCCAAGGAGACAAAATGGCGCGTCAGAACATTTCAACCGGTTCCAAGTGGGAACCCATCATCGGTGATTCGAGGGCGGTGAGGGTCGGCTCGCCAATTGACGTGTCGGGCACGACGGCGCCAGGCGCCGATCTTTATGCGCAGACGGCCGCGGCGCTGAAGACGATCGAAGGCGCGCTCGCGCAGGCCGGCGCTTCGATGAAAAACGTCGTGCGCACGCGGATGTTCCTGGCGAACATCGCCGACTGGGAAGAAGCGGCGAAGGCGCACGGCGAAGTGTTCAAGGATATCCGCCCGGCCACGACGATGGTCGAGGTGAAGCTGATCGATCCCAACCTTCTCATCGAGATCGAGGCCGACGCGATCGTCTGACGCCCGGCGCTCAAGACGTCAGCGGCGTTTTTTCAAAAGCCCCTCGGAACACCGGGCGATCCCGGCAAAAAAAACCGATAAGACCACGCCGACTGCGATGGCAACGGTCAGATCGACGATGACCGTGAGTAAAAAAGTGCTGACAAGCACGATGGCGTCCGTCCACGTGCTTTTCAAAAGCGCCCCGAAGGAACGCCATTCGCTCATGTGATAGGCGACGATGACGAGTATCCCGGCGAGGCAGGACAGCGGGATGAGTTTCGCCCAAGGCGCGAAAAAAAACAGAATGAGCAGAAGCGTGACCGAGTGGATCATGCCGGCCACCGGCGTCTTTGCGCCGCTTTTGACGTTCGTCGCCGTTCGCGCGATGGCCCCGGTCGCGGGAATGCCGCCGAACAGGCTCGAAGCGATATTGGCGATCCCCTGACCCACGAGTTCCATGTTCGAGCGGTGTTTGCCGCCGATCATGCCGTCGGCGACGACCGCGGACAGCAGCGATTCGATAGCGGCAAGCAGCGCGATCGCGAACGCAGGCTGTATCATTTTTCCGATCAATTCAAGATCGAGAGACGGCAATGACGGCATCGGGAGAGAGCGCGGAAGGTCTCCGAAGCGGCTTCCGATCGTCTCGACCGGCAGGCGAAAAATGACGGCCGCCATTGAAAATAAAATGATCGCGGCGAGAGAACCCGGCACTCTCGTGGAAATTTTTGCCGGCAGCCTGGGCCAGACGGCGATCGCCGCCACGGTGCCGGCCGCGATGAGAAGCGGATAAATGCCCCAGGTATGGAACGCTTCCAGATAGACCCGCCATTTTTCGATGAAATCGGCGGGAAGGTTTTCGATACGAAGGCCGAATAAATCCCTTATCTGCGAAGAAAAAATGATGACGGCGATCCCGCTCGTGAAACCAACCGTCACCGAACGCGGGATGAATCGGATGACCTGGCCGAAA
>CAZCVC010000190.1:0-3121 GCA_964502045.1 uncultured Planctomycetia bacterium
TGATCGCGGTGGAAAGCGCACCGTTCCGCGGCGCCCGTTCTTTATTCAACCCTTCATTTCTGTTAAAATTGCTCCGGGGGATCACGCGTTCGGTGAAGATCCTGAAAGAGGAGAGGCCGGCCGTCGTGGTCGGGTTCGGCGGGCATTTTTCGTTCCCGGTGCTGGCGGCCGCGAAGCTCTGCGGCGTGCGCACGATGATCCACGAACAGAACGTGATGCCCGGCTTCGCCAACAAAGTGATGGCGCGCTGGACCGACTCTGTGGCGCTCAGCTTCGAAGATTCGCGGCGTTATCTGCCGGCGCACCGCCGGATGCGCTGCACCGGCAATCCGATCCGCGAATTCATCGAGCGAGATTGCCGCGAAGAAGCGCTGAAGTTTTTTGGGTTCTCGCCGGAGAAAGCGACTGTGCTCGTGCTCGGGGGCAGCCAGGGATCCGAATCCATCAACACTGTGTTCCTCGAAACCCTAAAAATAATGCCGCCGTCGGTGCGGTCGTCGATGCAGGTGCTTCACCTGACGGGGAAAATGTCGACGGCTTTGGCCGAAAAAGCGTGCGCGGAGCTAGGCGTCGTTTCGCGCGCTTTTTCATTTTTTGAACGCATGGACCTCGCGTACGGCGCCGCCGACTTCGCGATCGGCCGGGCCGGCGCGACGTTTTTGGCCGAGACCGCGGCCAAGCGCCTGCCGGCGATCCTGGTGCCTTATCCGTTCGCCGGGGGTCATCAGCTTTTGAACGCGCGCGCGTTTCTCGGAGACGGCCGCTCGCTGATCCTCGAGCAGAAGGATCTATCGTCGGCCACGCTGGCGCCGCAGCTTCAGCAGTTCATCAAAACCGCGCGCGAGCGCCGAAAGACCGGGACGGACGCCGTGCGTCCGACGACCGGGGAAAACTCAAGGACACGACTGATGAATTTTATCGAGGAGAGCGCCGGATGGTCCGAATGAACGGTCCTGCCCGCGAGCGCGTGCATTTTATCGGTATCGGCGGCATCGGCATGAGCGGCATCGCGCGTATGTACCTGACGCGCGGCCACGCCGTGCAGGGCAGCGACCTGAGCCCGAGCGAACTTTTGAGTGATCTCGAAAAAATGGGCGCGCGCGTCATGATCGGGCACGACGCCGGCCACGTCGACGGCGCCAGCGTCGTCGTTTATTCCTCGTCGATTCCCGCCGACCATCCGGAACGTGCCGCGGCCGTGCGGAAAGGCATCCGCGTGATCCACCGCGCCGACGCGCTGGCAGCACTCTGTCTAGACAAATTCACGATCGCCGTCACCGGCACGCACGGTAAGACCACGACGACGGCGATGACCGGGCTGATATTCAAAGAAGCCGGGCACGACCCGTCCGTTGTCGTCGGCGGCGTCGTGGACGTGCTCGGCGGCAACGCGCGCACCGGACGCGGCGAAGAGATGGTGATCGAAGCCGACGAGAGCGACGCGTCGTTCCTGAAATTCAGCCCCGATATCGAGATCATCACGAACATCGAGAAAGAACACCTCGACCACTACGGCACCGTCGAAAACATGGAGCAGGCGTACCGTGATTTTATCGGGAGGCTCCGTCCCGGCGGACACTGGATCGGTTGCGGCGAGGATCCCTGCGTGCGGCGGCTCGCGGGCGAGAAACTCAGGCCCTGTTTGCTGTACGGGTTCGACCCGGCCTTCGATTTTTACGCGACCGATGTCGTCGAGTGCCCGGACGGGGAGATCGGCGTGGTATTCAAGGTCTGGCGCGACGGCAAATGTCTCGGCCCCGTGCGCCTGAACGTGCCGGGCCGGCACAACGCGCTGAACGCGCTGGCTGCGATCGCGGCGGCGACGCTGCGCAACGTCGAATTTACCCGGGTTCGCGCGGCGCTTTCGAAATTCGGCGGCGCCGGACGACGTTTCGACGTCCGCTACGAGAGTCCGGACCTCATGATCGTCGACGATTACGCACACCATCCGACCGAGATCCGCAAGACGCTGTCGGCCGCCAAGGCTCTTGGACGTAAAAGGATACTAGCGGTGTTCCAGCCGCACCGTTATTCGCGTACTGCCTCGATGCTCGAGGATTTCGCGGGCGCTTTCACTGACGCGGACAAATTGTTCATCACCGACATTTATGCGGCGGGCGAAAGGCCTCTTGCCGGCGTGACCGCCGAAAAGGTCTGCGAGGCCGTCCGCGCGTCGGGGCACGCCGACGTTCGTTACGCGCCGAAAGCGGAGATAGCCGGCCTCGTGCGCGCCGAAATGAAGCCCGGCGATCTCGTGATCGTGCTGGGCGCCGGCGATGTGTACAAGGTCGCCAAAGAACTTTCTTTTTTTCGAGGGCTGCGCGGAAAGGTTTTGCGCGAGGAGCCGCTCAGCCGTCACACGTCGCTGAAGATCGGCGGTCCCGCCGAATATTGGCTCGAGCCCGAAGACCTCGAGGACCTGAAGTCGGCGCTCTGGGAATGCCGCCAGCGGCAGATGAAGGCCCGCGTGATCGGCGCCGGCTCGAATGTGCTGGCCGCGGACGAGGGCGTGCGCGGCGCCGTGATCTATCTCGGCTCGCCGTATTTCCGCGAGATCAAAATGGCCGGAAACAAGGTCCTTGCCCGCGCCGGAGCCGTCAACACGCTTTTCATCCAGTTCGGGCTCGAGCACGGCCTCGGCGGCTTCGAATTCCTGTCCGGCATTCCGGGAAATATCGGCGGCGCCGTCGCGATGAATGCGGGCAGCCACGGCGAGTCCGCCGACAAATATCTCGATGAGGCCGTGCTGCTCGGTTTTGACGGGCGGCTGCGGCGCGTAAAAAAAGAAGAGATCGATTTCCGTTACCGGTATTCGGGGATCCAGAACGAGATCGTCGTCGAAGCGGTATTCTCTTTTCCGAAGGCGCCGGCCGAGGCCGTGATGAAAAAACTCGAAGAATACCGCGAGCACCGCGCGAAAACCCAGGACCTCTCGCACGCGAGCGCCGGATGCCTGTTCAAAAATCCCGAGATGGCGGGATGTTCGAGCGGGAAGCTGATCGACGACGCCGGACTGAAAGGATTTTCCGTCGGAAAAGTCGGCGTTTCCGAAAAGCATGCGAATTTCATGATCAACCCCGGCGGCGCAACGGCCAGGGACGTGCGCGAACTCATCGTGCGC
>CAZCVC010000191.1:0-3112 GCA_964502045.1 uncultured Planctomycetia bacterium
TTTTTCGTGTCGCCTTTTTTCTTGATGATCTTCTTCTTGAACACGTGTTTTCTCCCTTTAAATTAGAATGGAACTTCTTCTTCGCCCTTGCTGCTCATGCCCGACATGTCGTCGGCAGGAATATCCGCAATATCTTCTTTCGCGCCCATTTCGCCCGCGTCGCGCGCAGGGCCTCCGGACGACCTCAAAAACTGGATGTTCGTAGCGATGACTTCGAGCGTGCTGCGCTTCTGCCCGTCGGCTCCGTCCCAGCTGCGGCTCTGAAGGCGCCCTTCGACGAACACGGGGCTGCCCTTCTTCAGGTACTCGCCGCAGACTTCCGCCAGCCGTCCCCACACGACGACGCGCACGAAGCTGGACTCTTCCTTCTTCTCGCCGGTCTGCAGTTTGTAGACGCGGTTCATCGCGACCGTGAAGCTCGCGACGGCCGAACCGCTCGGGACGTACCGCAGCTCGGGGTCGCGCGTCAGGTTGCCGATCAATAAGGCTTTATTGAGGCTGGCCATGGTATTTCTCCGTTACAGGTTGTCCTTGTTCACGAGCAGATAGCGAATGATGTTGTCGTTCAGGCGCAGCGACTGCTCGAGTTTCTTGGTGTACTGCGAGTCGAGCTGAAAATTCACGATGACGTAGTTGCCTTCCTGCTTCTTGTTGATCTTGTAGGCCAGACGCTTTCTTCCCCAGTCCTGCAGGCTGTCGACACGGCCCCCGTTTTTCGTCACGAGTTCCTGCAGTCCGGCAACGGCTGCCTTGGACGCGTCCGCCGTGATGTCCGGGTCGATAATGAACACACCTTCGTAATTGACCATCTTTCTATTTCTCCTTTTCCCCTGCTGTCGCTTGTAACTGACTCAGCATTTTCTGCGCCGCGTCAAAACCCTCGTTGATCCAGCTCTTGCAAATCAAAATCGCTTTTCCCAGCAACTCGCCTTTTACCTGCTGCTCGCTTTTGCTGAATTTTTCCAGCACGAACGATTCCAGGTCGTGAGGCATATCAGGATTCCTTACGCCGAAACGCAGCCTCGGAAAATCCTGACTGTTCAACTCGGCGATGATCGACTCAAGGCCATGATGACCGCCCGCCGAACCTTCTTTGCGAATGCGTAGCTTCTGGAAATCCAAATTGACGTCGTCGCAAACGACCAAAATATCTTCCGGCTTCGGATGATATTCTCTTACGATCCCCGCAATACTGTCCCCGCTGCGGTTCACATAAGTAAGAGGCTTTATCAATAAAGCCCCCTCGACCTCTTGCACCAGAGCCTGGAATTTTCTTATTTCCTTCCAGTCTTTGGTAATGCCCAACAGTAACCCGAGTCCGTCCAAAACTTCGTAGCCGGCGTTGTGCCTCGTCCCGTCGTACTTGCGTTCGGGGTTGCCGATGCCGACGACGAATTTCATCCCGGCGGTTATTTCTTCTCCGCCTTGGGCTCTTCCTTCTTCTCACCGGGCTTCGCGCCGGCGGCCGCAGGATCTTCCTTCTTCTCGCGCAATACCTCGAGTTCGGGTGCCGGGGCCGTCGGGTCTTCGACCTTCTCTTCGACCGGCAGCTTCACGTGGAACAGAAGCGTGTCGCCATCGGTCAGAACCTTGTATTTGTCGGAGGGCTTCAGGTCGCGGACGTGGATAGAACCGCCGAGTCCTAGGCCCGACACGTCGACGTCGATATGTTTCGGGATATCCATCGGCAGGCACTGCACTTTAACGACGCGGCACGGGTGGTCCATAACGCCGCCGTCCTGCTTGACGCCGATCGCAAGACCTTCGGCGACGACCTCGACTTCGACCAGGATCTGCTCGTTGAGCGAGATCTCGTTGAAATCGACGTGCAGCAGGAAACGCTTCACCGGATCGTACTGCACTTCCTTGATGATCGCCGGGCGCGTCTTCTTCTTTTCTTTTTCGATGGTCAGGTTGATCAGCACGTTCTCGCCGGCGGCGTCGTGAATGATCTTGGTGATCTCGCGCTTCTCCAGAGAGATCGCGACCGGCTCTTCGCCGCGGTGATAGACAATGCCCGGCACGAAGCCCTGATTGCGCAACGCTTTTATTTTTTGTTTGCCTCGTTCGGCCCTGATGGTCGCCTTAACGTTGATCTGTTCCATTTGCTTACTTCCTTCCGTTGGTCATTGCAAGCCTCGTCGCTGTCTTAACCGAAACGCCCCCGTGGGCCCTTCGTCGCTCCGCTCCCCGCAATGATCGTTAATTAAAAAGACTGCTGACCGACTCTTCGTCGTGAATTCTCTTGATCGCTTCTCCGAGAAGCCCGGAGACCGACAGCACCTTGAACACGGGGCTCTTCTTCTCGGGACCCAGCGGAATGCTGTCCGTGATGACGAACTCCTCGATCGGAGACTTTTTTATGCGTTCGATGGCCGGACCCGACAGGATCGGGTGCGACACCGCCGCAAAAATTTTCAATGCGCCGGCTTTTTTAAGCGCCGCGGCCGCTTCGCACATGGAGCTTGCCGTCGCGACGAGGTCATCGACGACGACGCAATTCATGCCCTTGACCTCGCCCAGGATGTTCATCGTTTCCGTGTGATTGTCGTCGATGCGGCGCTTGTCGACCACCGCGAAATTGGCGCCGAGCCGCTTGGCGTAGGCGCGCACCATCTTAATGCCGCCGACGTCCGGCGACACGACGGTGAAATTCTTCATTTTCTTCTTCTTGAAATAATCGACGACCACGTTGACCGCGAACAGGTGGTCGAGCGGGATGTCGAAGAAGCCCTGGATCTGGCTCGCGTGCAGGTCCATCGTAAGCACGCGGTCGGCTCCGGCCGCCTCGAGGATGTTCGCCACGAGTTTCGCCGTGATCGGCACGCGCGGCTGGTCCTTGCGGTCCTGGCGGGCGTAGCCGAAATAAGGGATCACGGCCGTGATGC
The DNA here is from genome assembly GCA_964502045.1 of uncultured Planctomycetia bacterium. GTDB lineage: Bacteria > Omnitrophota > Gorgyraeia > 2-02-FULL-51-18 > 2-02-FULL-51-18 > CAMDWQ01. Next base: position 2,889 of record CAZCVC010000191.1, read on the forward strand.
GCCGCGCCGACGCGCGCTTGAGCGCGTCGATCATGATCAAAAGCTCCATCAAATGATTGTTGGTCGGCGGGCAGGTCGGCTGCACGATGAAAACGTCGCGGCCGCGCACGTCCTCGTTGATCTTCACGCTGATCTCGCCTTCGCTGGGCGTCCCTGCCTTCGCGTCTCCCGGCGGCACGCCGGGGTACTTGGCGGTCTTCGTCGCCAGCTCGATGTTCGCGTTG
>CAZCVC010000192.1:0-3109 GCA_964502045.1 uncultured Planctomycetia bacterium
GAAGGAGGCTGCGCGTGTCGCCGAGCTGGAAAATGTAATGAAGCACGACGATGGCGCCGAGGCCGAAAGAGACGAGCGCAAAATTCTTTTCCCACCAGTGTTTTTGGACGAGCGGCAGTACCGCGATACAGCCTAGTAGAAGCACGAAAGGCAGCGTCCAGACGAGCTCAGCCCACATGTTTTTTCCTAGAGTTTGCGGCCCATGAACTTCCAGATCGACGGTTGTAGCAACTGGTCGAAGGATTCGAAGATGGTTTCCGAATCATACGGAAGACAGAACACGGTTTTGTTGCTTTTGTCGGGCGCCGGGTTCGGGGAATCTTTGCTCCCGGGAAAAACGAACTGCGCGCTCAAGCCCGTCAGAAACTCTCTGAATTCCCTCAGACCCTGCTCGAACTCCTTGAACACAAGCACCACGATGTCGCTTTGGTTCAGCGCGAATGAGATGATGCGGCCGACCGCTTTCGGCTTTCCTTTCAGCCTCCGGACGAAAACCGGCCGTATCTTCATCGTTTCGAGCGACGCTTTCAGCGCCGCCACACTGAAATCATACCCTTTTCCGGCCTCGCAGGGAAGCCCGGGCTGTATCAGGTTCTCGGCGACGACTAGGATGGAGATGCGGGGCTTCCGGAACACGAAAATGCGGTCGATACCGTGCGTGGCCAGCAGACTGACGGTGCGGGGCTCGACCATCGCGCCGCGGGAGAGCAGTATCTTTTTTTTGCCCGGATGGAATATGTCGTAGGCGGCGGCGTGGCCTAGCGCTTCGGCGAGGAACATTTCCTCGATATTTTCCGATTTCAGAAGTTTCAGGTGTTTCGGCATAGTTTTTTGTTTTTTTTGGGATGAAAAAGGCGCCGCAGCTTTTGCGGCTGCGGCGCCCCCTCATTCAAACGGGATCAGATGGCTCTTTCACCCCGCTCGTTCGTACGGATACGGACGACCTCGGAAACGTCGGAAACGAATATCTTTCCGTCGCCTACCGAATTGGTCGTGGCCGTCTTCTGGATGGCGGACAAGATCTTTTCCGCGTCCTTGTCCGAAACGACGATCTCGACCTTGGTCTTGGCGAGCAGGTCCAATTTGAAGACCTCGCCGCGCCACTGCTGGGTCACGCCCTTCTGCTTGCCGTGGCCTTCCACCTCGGTGATGGTGATACCGGGGTAGCCTGCCGCTTCGAGCGCGCGACGGACTTCATCGAGTTTTTCAGGACGAACAATTGCTTCGATCTTTTTCATGGTTATTTCCCCTCAACGGACGTCGCACCGCTGGAAACGCCGACGTAGCTGTTATGCGATTTACGGGTCACGAAATCGGGGTACGCCATGTTGCCGTGCTCACCGATGTCGAGGCCTTCGATCTCTTCGGCCACCGAGACGCGGATGCCCATCGTCACCTTGATCAAGTACCATGTGACCGCCGAGGCGATCAGCACGAACACTCCGACCGCCGCGATGCCGGTCAGCTGAGCCATCAGGAGCTTGGTCCCGCCGCCGTAAAACAGGCCGTTGCCTGTCGTGTTGGGGCTGACCCAGTCTTGCGCGAACAGTCCGACGAACATCGTGCCGAGCGTTCCGCAAACCAAATGCACCGAAGTCGCTCCGACCGGGTCGTCAACTCTGGCCTTGTCGAAGAAAATAACCGCAGGAACAACGATTGCACCGGCGATGATGCCGATGATCGCGGCGCTGCCGACGCTGACGAACGCGCAGCCGGCCGTGACGGCCACGAGGCCCGCCAGACAGCCGTTGATCGTCATGCCGAAGTCAGGCTTTTTAAGCATCCAAGTGGACATCAGCGTCGCGGCCAAGAGACCCGTGCAGGCGGCCATGTTGGTCGTGAGGCAGATGTGGGACATCAGGCGCGGGTCCGCGGCCATCGTGCTGCCGGGGTTGAAACCGAACCAGCCGAGCCAGAGCACGAGCGCGCCGATGAGGGCGAGCGGCATGTTATGGCCGGGAATGCCGTTGATGCGTCCGTTGGGTCCGAACTTGCCGAAGCGCGGTCCGAGGATGATCGCTCCGGTCAGAGCGGCCCAGCCGCCGACCGAGTGCACGACCGTGGAACCGGCGAAATCCCAGAATCCGGCTTTCGCCAGCCAGCCGCCGCCCCATATCCAGTGACCCGAGATCGGGTAGATGATTCCCACTAGAACCAGTGAGAACACCACGAACGAAAAGTATTTGATACGGCCGCCGACGGCACCTGAAACGATGGTCGCCGCGGTACCCGCGAACACCAGCTGGAAGAAATACTTCGCAGCCAGAGGTACGCCGGTCCAGTTCAAGGCGCTGTAAACGCCCTGGTAGGCCTCACCGGTCGCCGGGCTGTTGTCCGCCCCGCCGACCATCCAAAGCCCCTGTAAGCCGATGAACGGATTGCCGTCCCCAAACATCAGACCCCATCCAATGAACCAGAACGCGACCGTCGAGGCCGCGAACACGACGAAGTTCTTGGACAGGATGTTCACGCAGTTCTTGCTTTGTTGAAACCCCGCTTCCACACACGCGAAGCCGAGGTTCATAAAGAACACCAGCATTCCCGTGATGAGAACCCACATGGTATCAACGGCTATTTTCATTTCCATGTTTGATCCCTTTCTTTCTCTGACGGGAACCATTTCCCTCCAGAACCATTGCAAGTCTAGCCGAGTCATGTTACGAGGATGTTTCTCGGCCATTACGACATTGTGTACGAATTCGGGCTTTCGAGTCGTTTGACAAACGTCCGCGCCCACGATAGCATCGCTGTATGTCCAACCGCGCCCTGCTGTTGACTGGTCTTTTCCTGCTTATTTTCGTCCCTCTTCTATATATATCCGTGGCGCTGGCGCCCAGCCCTTACACGAAACTGCAGGACGAATTCCGCCGCGGCAAGCCCCTGCCGAAGCCGGCGTTCCCGCTGACGCGTCCTGGAAATACGGCGCCGGTGGAAATGGAAAAATTCGGCAAGTACCTGAATCCGGGCACGACGAAGTTCGCCTATCAGGCTTCTGACCTCAAGGGCCTCATGAAAGCCATGCCTGCCGGAATCTACCCCAACCAAAAAGCGATATTCAACGACCTGACGTTCAAGGGGCTTAGAGACAGCGGCGCTTTCAGCGCCGGGT
>CAZCVC010000193.1:0-3081 GCA_964502045.1 uncultured Planctomycetia bacterium
TGTCGTCGTGGCTATGCTCAATGGGAAAATCGATGTATTTGCAGATCGAGGAGGATTCCGCGATCGCGTCGATCATGTCTTCGCTGACGTGGCCCGGATGGGCGTATAGAAGGCGCACCCAGGGCACTTGCTTGTCCTTTTCGATCGCGCGCAAAAGTCCGGGAAGGCCGAATTTCTTATCTACGTCGTAGCCGAACGCAGCCGTATCCTGGCCGATCAGGTTGATCTCGGAAATTTTATTCTTCGAGGCGACGGTTCGGATCTCCGCAAGAATCGAATCGGCGGAGCGGGACCTGTGCACTCCCTTCATTTTGGGGATGGCGCAGTACGAACAGGCGTTCAGGCAACCCTCAGAAATTTTCACATACGCGTAATGGTCGGGGGTCAGCTGATAACGCGGCGTGTTTTCGTCCAGCAGGTAGTACGGCTTCGGCTCTACCTTGTAAACTTTCTGCTTGGCCTTCAAAGGTTCCAGCACGGCCGCGAGGTCACCAAAATTGTTGGTGCCGACGATCGCGTCCACTTCGGCGATCTCTTTGCGCAGTTCTTCGCCGTGCCTCTGCGCGAGGCAGCCCAGCACCACGACGGCACTCAGCTTTCCCCTTTTCTTCATCTCGCAGAGACGCAGGATGGTCTCGATCGATTCAGCCTTGGCTTCTTCGATGAAGCCGCAGGTGTTCACGATCGCGACGTCCGCGTGCGCGAGGTCGCGGACGATCGAATAGCCCTTCGAGGCCAGATCGCCGAGCGCGACTTCCGAATCGACGAGCGTGCGGGCACAGCCGAGGCTGACGAGGTTTACTTTGAGCGCGGTCATCGGGAAAATTCCGGTCGGCGGGATACTAGCGGTTTTCGGCGGACGGGATTCGCACGCCTTCGCGCGTGATTACCATCTTGCGGATCATGCCGTGGCCCGGCGATCCAATCGAAAAGCGGTTGACCGAAAGGAACATGTTGGCGGCATTGCCGGTCCACAGTTCGAGCGTGTCTTTCGCGCTCCAGGTCTCGACGGCGTTGCGCCCGAGGATGCCCTGGTAAAGCACCTTGCCGTCGGCGGTCACGCGCACCCACACGTTGTCGAGCGCGCGCAGACGGAGTTCCAACGGCGATTTCTTGGCGATCTTGGGAAAATTGCCCTGCTCCGGGCTGCGGACCCACTCCGCGCTTTTTTTCTGCGCCTCTTTTTTCCGGGCATCTTCGGCCTTTCGCGCTGCTGCGGCGGCCGCCGCAGCCTTCGCGGACTTCTGCGTGTCCACGGTCGTGTCGGGCTTCGGGGAAAGCCAGGCCTTGGCGTCCAAGCCCTTGCCTGCGGCGCCGAGGATCTTCGGCACCACGAACGAAAAAACCAGGACCGCGGCGACCGCGGCCGCGATGATCGCGGCGGGCATCATGATATTTTTGTATGGCAGGCTGTCTTCCTGCTTCTCCTCAACGGAACGGATGAAAAGGATCTGCTCCGGATCCTTTTTCGGTTCACTTTCCTTTTCATAGGCACTGATAAGTTCGTCGGGATTCACGCAAAGGAAGTCCGCGTAACTGCGCAGGAAACTTTTTGCGAAGACCGGGCTCGGCAGCTTGTCGAACTTACCCTCCTCCAGCAGCTGCAGCACGCGCGGATGGATCTTGGTCTTCGCGTGGACCTCGTCCAGCGTCAGCGCTTTCTTCGTGCGCGCTTCTTTGAGGGAGTTGCCTATCGCGGCGGCGCTCATGCCTCTTCCTTCTCTTCCGCGTTCTCAGCGGACTGCCGGGCGGTCTGCGGAAGTTCGACCAGGATCTCGCGCGGCTTGGCGCCGCGGTACGGGCCGACGACGCCGTCCTCTTCCATCATGTCCATCAGACGCGCGGCGCGCGTGTAACCCACGCCGAGACGACGCTGTATCATCGAGACCGAGGCCTGCCCGGACTCAAGGGTCACGCGCTTGGCTTCCAGATAAATTTCATCGCGTTCAAAGTTGCCGCCCCCGAGCACCTTCTTATCGGCGGCCTGCGTCACGGTGCTGTCGAAGCTCGGTTTGCGCTGCTCCTTGATGAATTGGGTCACTTTCTCGATCTCGGCGTCCTGCACCCAGGCACCCTGCGCCCTGACGAGCTTCGACTTGCGCGGGTCCATCAGCAGCATGTCGCCGCGGCCCAGCAGTTTGTCGGCTCCGTTTTCATCCAGGATCGTGCGCGAGTCGACTTTCGATGCGACCTGGAACGCGATACGCGCCGGGAAATTGGCCTTGAGGACGCCGGTGATGACGTCGACGGACGGGCGCTGCGTCGCGAGCACCATGTGGATGCCGACGGCGCGCGCCAGCTGCGCCAGGCGCGTGATCGCGGTCTCGACTTCCTGCGCCGAAGCCATCATCAGGTCGGCGAGTTCGTCGATGATCAGCACGATGTACGGCATGCGCTTCACGAGGATAGGCTCGTCGTTATCCGCCGTCGTGTGGAGCGTCTCAGGCCGGATCTCCTTGTTGTCGACTTTGTTGTTGAACGCCAGCAGGTTTTTCGCCCCCACCTTCGAAAGAACTTTGTAGCGGCGTTCCATTTCGGAGAGCAGCCACGCCAGCGCGCCAGGCACCTTGGATTTGTCCGTGATGACCGGGCATATCAGGTGCGGCAGGTCGTTATAAAAATGCAATTCGACCATCTTGGGGTCGATCATCATGAGTTTGAGCTCTTCGGGCGACGAGCGGAAAAGCAGAGATGTTACGAGGCTATTGATGCAAACGCTCTTTCCGGTGTTGGTCGCGCCGGCGATCAGCAGATGCGGCATGTCGGCGAGATTGCAGACGATCGGAGCTCCGGCCGTGTCCTTGCCTATCACGATCGCGATCTTCGAGGGTTCGTTGCGAAATTCCGGCGATTGCAGCACGTCCTTCAGATAAACGGTCGAGGCTGAAGTATTAGGAACTTCGATGCCGACGCGCGACTTGCCCGGAATCGGCGCCACAATGCGGACGCTCGTCGCGCGCATCGCGAGGGCTATGTCGTTTTCAAGCGAAGTGATTTTCTGGACCTTGACGCCGGCTGCCGGCTGGAGCTCGTAACGCGTGATCGTGGGACCTTGCTCGACCTCGACGACTTTCGCGTCGA
>CAZCVC010000194.1:0-3063 GCA_964502045.1 uncultured Planctomycetia bacterium
GGACCGCAGCACCCGCATGGAGTTCATGAACCTTATCGGCCGAAAATGACCCCACCACCTCCATATGCTAAAAACAAGGAGGTGGTGGGGTGACCCCTATGCATTTTAGTGCTACGGAGGTGGTGGGGTGAAACCCGTCCTGTGGACCAAGCTTTTCCATTTCAGCGCCAGCTTTTCAAAGGGGGCCGAGGTCCGCGGCCATAATTTCACGCTCGCCGTGACGGCCGAGTACGCCGACGGCATGGATGAAGCGGCGGTCGAAGAAAAGATCGAAAAAGCGCTGATCCGCAAAGTACATTCTCGCGACCTTTCGCTTCACGTCGATTTTCTCCGCGGCGTCGACATCACCGATCATAACCTGCTGAAAGCCTTTCTCGGCATCATTTCCCGCGAGATCGCGCCGATTCGGCTCCATTCGCTGGCGCTCGAACGCGACGCCAGGACGAGGCTCCTGCTGCACGCGGAGCCCGCTCCATGAAAAAACAGGCGCGCAAGCCCCAGGGTTTTTTCCGCGTCTGCCTGGCCCAGATCAACACGACCGTGGGGGACTTCGCCGCCAATCGCCAAAAGGTCCTCGACGCCCTTTCGTTCGCGAGGGAAGAGGGTGCCCAACTTGTGGTCTTTCCCGAGCTCACGCTTTGCGGTTATCCGCCAGAAGACCTCCTTTTTAAAACCCACTTCATCGACGAGAATAGGCGCCTTCTCGCCGATGTCGCGGCCCACACGCCGGGCCTCACGGCAGTCGTGGGCTTCGCCGAGCGCGACGCAAAAAGCGGACATCTTTACAATTCCGCGGCCGTCCTTTCGGGAAAGAAAATAAAAGCCATTTACAGGAAAAACAAACTTCCAAACTACGGTGTTTTTGACGAGAAGCGCTACTTCCGCGAGGGCACAAAGCCCCTGATCGTCAAAATTGCCGGAAAGCGGGTCGGAATCTCGATCTGCGAGGATATTTGGGATCCCCAAAGCTTCGTTTATAGGCGCGGTTATTCGGGGAAAGTCGACGTTCTCGTCAACATTTCCGCATCTCCTTATCACCGAAACAAGCAGACTGAACGGAAAAGGCTCTTGAAAATGCTTTCTGTATCGACCAAAAGCTGGGTCATCTATATCAATCTTGTCGGCGGCCAGGACGAACTCGTGTTCGACGGAGGCAGTGTCGTCATGGATCCATGGGGAGCGACGCATGCGGAAGCCGAGCTGTTCAAAGAACAAATGGTTGTCGTTGATATCCCCGGAAAATCGATCGCCACGCCGGCCCCGCCGCCTCGAGATGAAGAAGAGGTTTATTCCGCGCTGGTGCTCGGCACGGCCGACTATGTCCGCAAAAACGGTTTCAAAAAAGTCCTGATCGGCCTTTCTGGCGGCATCGATTCGGCGCTCGTCGCGGCGATCGCGGTGGACGCGCTCGGCGCCGAAAACGTGATCGGCGTGACGATGCCGTCGCCGTACACGTCGTCCGGTACTTATGAAGATTCGCGGGAGCTGGCGGCCAACCTCGGCGTGCGACTTCTCGAATTCCGCATCGATTCGCTGTTCGCCGAATACCGGCGCGTGCTCGAGAGCGTTTTCGAAGGCCTTCCGGAAAATATCGCCGAAGAAAATCTCCAGGCCCGCGTCCGCGGAAATTTGCTCATGGCGCTTTCCAACAAATTCGGCCACCTCGTGCTGACGACCGGCAACAAAAGCGAGATAGCCACCGGTTATTGCACGCTGTACGGCGACATGGCCGGCGGTTTCGCCGTGATCAAGGACGTGCCCAAGACGCTGGTTTTCGCGCTTGCGCGCTGGAGGAACAAAAAAGCCGGCACGGAGTTCATTCCCAAATCGATCATCGCGCGGGCGCCCAGCGCCGAGCTTCGCCACGGCCAAAAAGACCAGGATTCGCTGCCGCCGTACGACGTGCTCGACCGTTTTATCGACGCCTATATCGGCAAGGGCCATCCGGCGGGCCGGATCAAGGCCGCCGGTCTCTCGGCCGCGGAGGCGGCGCGGGTGTCGCGTCTCATCGACAAGAGCGAGTACAAACGGCGCCAGGCCCCGCCCGGCATCAAGATCACGCCGCAGGCGTTCGGCCGCGACCGGCGCATGCCGATCACCAACCGCTACCGCGAAGGAGCCGGCCGGTGAGCTGCCGCCTGATCCGCGAAGAAGAAGTCCGGGGTGTCCTCGGAGAAAAGGATTCTCTGCGCCTGGCGCGCGAGACTTTCGAATTGATAGCGAAGAAAAAGGTATTCATGCCGCCAAAAATATATCTGGTGCTTCCGGCCTCCAGCGATTTCCGGGCCATGCCGGCGTATCTCGAGACCGGGGAGAAAAAAGGCGCCTGCGGTATCAAGTGGATCGGCGTTTTTCCGCAGAATCCGGCGAAAAAGCTGCCGACCGTGACCGGCACCATCCTGCTGAATTCATCCGAAACAGGAGAGCTGCTCGCGATCTTGGAAGCCAACACGATCACGGCCATGCGCACGGCCGCGGCCGCGGCGCTGGCGGCCTCCTTGATGGCGAATCCCGCGCCGAAAACGCTGGCGCTCGTCGGCGCCGGCATCCAGGCCGGGTATCAGCTGAAAGCGCACGCGGACCTTTTTAAATTCGAGCAGATACGGGTCTGGGGTTATCTGCCGGGCGAAGCCGACCGTTTTTGCGCGGCGCATCCGCAACACAAGAACCTGAAAGCGTCCACGACGGTGAAGGACTGCGTGGAATCGGCCGACATCATCGTGACCGTGACGTCGTCTCGCGAGCCGCTCGTGCGCGCCCAATGGGTGAAAGCCGGCGCGCACATGAACGCGATCGGCGCCGACGCCAAAGGCAAGCAGGAGCTCGATCCGGCGCTGCTTTTGAAGGCTTGCGTCGTCGTCGACGATTGGGAGCAGGCCTCGCACAGCGGGGAGATCAACGTGCCGGTCTCCGAGGGCGTAATGACCCGTGAAAACGTGCACGCCGAGCTCGCCGAGGTCGTTTCGGGCGCCAAGCCCGGACGCCAGACCCCCCAGGAGATCACCGTTTTCGACTCGACCGGACTGGCGGCGCTCGACGTCTATTTCTCCGATTTTGTCTACC
>CAZCVC010000195.1:0-3056 GCA_964502045.1 uncultured Planctomycetia bacterium
GCACGATGCGGCAATTCTCTTCGCCGGAAAGCCGGTCAAGCAGCGCCGCGTAATGGAGCGCCGGCCATTTCTTGATGTCGCTTTTAGAGCCGACGGCCGCGAGCACGAGGCGCTGTCCCCTGTCCAGCGTGTCGCGTACGAAAGGAAACACAACGGCTGCGTCGGGCGTGCGGCGATCGGTGAGGAACGATCTCGTGCGGTGGATGCGCGTAATTTTTTTCAGCGCATACAGGTGGCGCAGCACGCGGTGCGAGCGGCGGCCCGGCAGGATATTCAGATAAGAGTTGCGGTGGCGCGCGCCGCCGAGAAGGCCGAACAACGACCGGCGCAGGTCGATGATCAGGTCGTAACGTTCGGTGCGGATAGTCCGCCAGAGCGCCCACTTCGCAGCGAGCGTGCTTTTTTTATCGTAAACGGTCACGCGCGCGACGCGCGAATCGCCCGAAAATATTTCCGCGGCGGGACCCGAGCCCGCCATCACGTGCAGCGCGGCGTCCGGATACGCCTTGACAAGCGATTCGACGACCGGCAGCGTCAGCACGGCGTCGCCGAGGTTCGACAGCGTGAAGACGAGGACCTTGCGGATACTTTCGGGTTTCGCCCTCATCGCGCGCCGGCGGCCGCGGCCGACGCCTCGAGGATCTTCCGGCTTTCCTGCCACACTTCCTGCGGCAGGACGAGGTCCAGACACACGCGGTAGTTGCAGGAACGGTAATAGCAGGGCACGCGGCATCCTACGTTCTTCGCCACGATCTTCAGCGGTCCCGCCGTCACGGGGCCGGTCTCGGCCGCCGACGTGGGACCGTACACGCCGACAATCGGGGTGCCCTGCGACGCCGCCAAATGGATGGGACCCGAGTCGTTGGACAGGAGCAGGCGCGCGTTCTTCAGCATCAGGGCCAGCGCGTCCAGCGACGTCTTGCCGCAGAGCGAAATGACTTCGGACGGCGAGAAGCGCCGCGCGATCTCCAGCGCCGTGCGCTGTTCGGAATCGGTGCCGCAGAGGATCACCTTGCCGTGGCCGCCGCGCAGAAAAAGATATACCCATTGGGAAAAATAATCGGAAGGCCAGCGCTTCATGTCCCAGTTGCCTCCGGCGTGGACCACCGCATAAGGTTCGTCCATGGACAGGCCGCGACTTTCGAAAAGTTCTTTCAGCTCCCCGGGCGCCGCATCCGAAGGGTGGAATTCCATGAGCCGTCCGTCCGGCGGCATGCCGAGCGCGTCGACGAGGCCGAGAAAATAATCGACCTTGTGCGGCTTTGTCTCAGGATACGGCGCGCGTCGTGTCAGCGGCGCGTGTTCGCCGTAACCCCAGCGCTCGCGAATGCCCGCCCAGCGCACGAGTCTCGCCTTCGTCGCCGAACCGTGGAAAAATATCGCCGCGTCGAAATTCTTTTTTCGGAGCTCGAGCACTGTCTTCCAGAACGAGGGTGAAAATACCGGCGCGCGGTCGTCGTACACGATCACTTCGTTCACGTGGGGGTTCCTCGTCCACACGGTTTTCACGCGCTCCGGCCCCAGGCAGGCGATGTGCGCGTCCTTATAGCGCCGGCGCACGGCACGGACCGCCGGCGTCGCGAAAAGCGCGTCACCTAGCCAGTTCTGCTGGACGATCAGGATCCTATTCATAGCGCTCTTCCGCTTCTACGCGTTTTTTTCCGAGGTGGTAGAAACCGCTCGTCTTGGCCCAGAAATTGAAAAGGCTGCCGTTCGCGTCGCTGACTTTGACGCGGCGCAGCGCGTAGGGGTCGAGCAAAGGGGCCTTGTAATTTGTAGTCACAGCGCCTTCGTAGCCGGCCTCGCGCACGGCCTCGACGAGTCGCGCGTTCATGCCGCCGGCCGGGTAGCTGAACAGCGTGACCGGATGCCCAAGGACCTCTTCGAGCGCCCTTTTCGAATCGGCAATCTCAGCAGAAGCCTCCGTGTCCGCGGCTGCCGGCAGAAACGCGTGGTTCACGGTGTGACTGCCGACCGTGATGCCGTTTTCGTCGAGGATGCGCAAGTCCTCGCGCGATAGCCAGTCCTCTTTGTCGATGTTGCCGGTGATCATGAAAACGGTGGCCGGAAATTCCATTTTCTTCAGCACCGGGAACGCGTTCTTGAAGACGTCGAGATTGCCGTCGTCGAACGTGATCGCGACGGTGTTCATCGGAAGGTTTTCGCGGGCCTTGATCTTGCGGACGATCTCCTCGAGAGGCATCACGCGGAAATGGTGCGCCTTCAGGAATTCCATCTGCGCCTCAAACACGCGCGGCGTGACGTACAGCCCCGGATTTTCATTCGGATAGCCGACGCGGTGGTACATCAGGATCGCGGGTTCGTAGTAGGGGCGCGAAAACGCCGGCACGGCCAGCGCAAGCGCCAGGATCGCGATCGGAAATACGCGGGACTTCATGCGCTACCCGGCCACCGGACGGTGCCCTGCGTTCTCCAGCCCACCGTCTTCCTGGCGGACGAGGACCTCGCCCGGTTTCTCGTTCGCAAAAAAGAGCGCGGCGTCCAGGACTTCCTGGACCGTGATCTTTTTCATGCAGGTGTGGCCGATGGGGCAGCTGCGCAGATAGCACGGGCTGCATGGCAGCTCCTTCCAGAACACCTGATGGCGCGGCGGCGGCACGAGATGACGCTTGGGATCGGTCGGGCCGAAAATGGCCAGCAGCGGCACGCCGGTCGACGCGGCGATGTGCATCGGCGCCGAGTCCGAGCTGATGAACACCTGGCAGCGGCGCACTAGCGCGGCGAGCTCGGTGATCGAGGTCTTGCCGACCGCGTTGATGGGCTTGTTGCGTGTCTGCTTCATCAGTTCTTCGGCAAGCGGAATGTCTTCGTTGGAGCCGGTGATCACGACGCGGATGTTGCGCTTGGCCAGCTCGTCGCAAAGGCGCGCAAAATTTTCGACGGGCCACTGCTTGGTCGGCCAGCGCGGCGAAGAGCCGGGGTTGATGCCGACTAGCGTCTGGCTCGGCGAAAGCCACTGCGTCCGCAGGAAAAGGCTCACACGCTCGTCCTCTTCCGCGCGCGTCCAGATCTCCAGGCGCTTGTCCAGGCGCTCG
>CAZCVC010000196.1:0-3050 GCA_964502045.1 uncultured Planctomycetia bacterium
CGCTGGGTATCGGCGGCTTCTGCGCGCTGCGGGCGCTCTCGACGCGCAACGACGACCCGAAGGGTGCGTCGCGTCCGTTCGACAAGGACCGCGACGGTTTCGTGATGGGCGAAGGCGCCGGCATTGTGGTGCTCGAAGAGCTCGAGCACGCCAAAAAGCGCGGCGCGAAAATCTACGCCGAAGTCGTCGGCTACGCGCTCAACGGCGACGCGTTCCATATGACGGCGCCGCACCCGGAAGGCGAGGGCGCGACCCGTTCGATGAAGATGGCGATGAAAGAGGCGGGCCTCAACCCCGACCAGATCCAGCACGTCAACGCCCACGGCACATCGACCGAGCTGAACGACAAGATCGAGACGCTCGCGATCAAAAAAGCGTTCGGCGACCACGCGAAAAAACTGAAGATCAATTCTACGAAATCCATGACCGGGCATACACTCGGCGCCGCGGGGGGCATCGAGTTCATCGCCTGCTGTCTTTCCATCAAGAACCAGATGGTGCACCCGACGATCAACCTGATGACGCCGGACCCCGAATGCGACCTGGATTATGTCCCCAATAAAGCACAGGAGCTCAAGATAGACGCAGCACTTTCCAATTCGCTCGGTTTCGGCGGACACAACACTTCCATCATCGTAAGAAAGTTCAAAGGATAAAATGGCCGGACTCCTCGAAGGCAAAAAAGGACTCATCCTCGGTGTCGCCAACAAGCGCAGCATCGCCTGGGCCATCGCGCAGAGCGCGGCCCGCGAGGGCGCGCAGCTGGCCTTCTCGTATCAGGGTGACCGTTTGAAGGAAAACGTCGAAGAGCTCGCCGCCACGATCCCCGGCTCCATCGTCCTGCCTTGCGACGTCACGAGCGATGCGCAGGTGGACGAACTCTTCAAGAAGCTCGACTCCGGCTGGGGCGGCCTGGACTTCATGGCCCACTGCGTTGCTTACGCGAAGGCCGAAGACATCGCGGACCAATACATCACCACAAAAAAAGAAGGTTTCGACATCGCACTCGGAGTCAGCGCTTATTCGCTGACGCTGTTGTCCCAGAAAGCCGCGCCTCTGATGGAAAAGAAGGGTGGCGGCAGCATCCTGACGCTGACCTATCTCGGCGGCCAGCGTGTCGTCACCCGCTACAATGTCATGGGCGTGGCCAAAGCCGCCCTCGAACAGAGCGTAAAGTACTTGGCCAACGACCTCGGCCCCAAAAACATCCGCGTCAACGCCATCTCCGCCGGCCCGATCAACACGCTGGCCGCGCGCGGCATCTCCGGCTTCGCCGAAATGCTCAAGATCAACCGCGAAAAAGCGCCGCTCCGGCGCAACACCGAGCCCGAAGAAGTGGGCGACACAGCCGCATTCCTCTTCAGCTCCTGGAGCCGCGGCATCACCGGCGAAGTTATCTTTGTCGACTCGGGCTACAATATCCTCGCCATTTAAAACGACGTCTTCCGTCGCAGCGCTCCTTAAGGACGCTGAAATATTAGCTCTTCTCGTCGCCCTGATCTCATTTTTCGATTTAACTCCCTGCTACGCCGACACCGTTTATCTGAAAAACGGCCAGGACATGGAAGGCATCGTTCAGTCAGAGGAATCGGGGCGCGTCAAATTGAAGGTGGGGTCGGGCGTCGTGTCGTTCAACAAAACGGAGGTGAAGCGCATTGAACGTTCGACGCCGGAGCAGAACGAAGCCCTAACGGCGAGTTGGGACCGGCAGAAGAATCAGGCGCTGGTGCAGGAAAAGCGATTTAAAGAAAAACAGAGAAAAGAAAAATACGAAGAATCACTGAAGCCCAAGACGGCCAACGTGTTCGGCAGCAACGGCAATGTTTTTGTCAATGTCGTGCTGAATAAAAAATTCCCCGCGACGATGACGCTGGACACGGGATGCTCGACGACTCTTCTCACCTATGAGATGGCCCGCCGTCTGAAGCTCAATTTGAAGAATGCGACGCGCGTGACGGCGACGGTCGCAGACGGTCGCAAGGTCACGGCGATGCGCGTAATCCTCGACAGCGTCAGGGTCGACAAGTCGGAAGCCCGCTACGTGGAAGCCAACGTGCTGATGCCGGAGACAGGGCCGATGCAGTTCGGCGACGGCCTTTTGGGCATGTCTTTCTTAAAACACTTCGCTTTCAAAGTCGATTATCAGAGAAAGAGGCTGACGCTCGAAAAGAACAAATAAGGATTAAAAACAAATAATTCTATTTTAATCCGGCATTCAGCCGGACTGTTCTATGCTAGGGGTGAAAAGAGGAGACACCCATGAAAAAAGTTTTATTCGCGCTCGTGCTTGTCGCGTTGACGATCCAGGGCTGCAGCAGCAATGACGGCTCACTGAGAGAAGACATCAAGGACGTGGGTCAGGACATCAAGAACTCGGTCAATAAGGCCACTGACTAAGGTCCCCGATTACCGAGGGCAGGCCCTTCAAAGGCCTGCCTTTTTTTGTTTTTCGCAGTCGGCCGCGGTACAATAGTGCCGTGAAAAACCGATGAGCGGAATGATCCCTATTTTGATATTCGTGGCGCTGTTCGCCGGCATCGCGGTGCTGGCGATACGGCAGAACATGAAAGTACGCAAAGCCGTCGCCGACCTCCTTCCGGGCGCGTCCGATCCGCGGCTGAAAGGGAAGTCCCGCGGCACCCATCAGGGCGTCGATTACGAATACCAGTACACCTCCGGCAGCAAAAACTCCCCGCCAAGCCTCAAGCTATCCGTCAACGGCGCTTCGCAGGGCACGTTCGAAGTAGCCTCTGAAACGCGCTTCGATGTATTTTTCAAAAAGATCGGGATTTCCAACGAAGTTCAGACCGGCGACGCCGCGTTCGATAAGCGCTATTATATCCTGAGCGACCATCCCGCCTTCGCCGCGCGCTGCTTCACGTCGCCGGAAAACCGCACGGCCATCGCAGCCGTTTTTGCGGAGGGGTTCACGCGGATCGTGCATGACGGAAGGATCGTTCAGGGCGTCTGGTCGCCGTTTCGCGGACCCGAAAAGACCGAGCAGGCGGCCGTGAACCAGAACACCTTGAGGCGCGCTCGGCCGCGGCGGT
>CAZCVC010000197.1:0-3044 GCA_964502045.1 uncultured Planctomycetia bacterium
CAGCCGTCGCCGTATCGTTTTTTCCGCGCGTGCCGCCATGCCTCGCGCAATTTTGAGCGATTTCGCTTTAGCCATCACGCGCAATGTCACGAGGTCCGGCCGCGCGTAAATACCGGTCGTCAACGGCGGAACGGAGCGCAGCAGGTCGGGTACGCGCTCAGCGACCTGTGTTTCGGTGAGGCCCGCGATTTTGAGACTCCGGGACACGAAGTGGCCGCGCTTGAATTTCGCAAGTCGCAAAAGCTCCGGCAGCGCCTGTTCCGTGAACAGCGGCTCGAGTTCTCTCGGCGGGCCGGGCAGCGCGAGTACCCACACCGTTTTTCCGCCGCGCTCGGTGCGCGCAAGGATCCCGGGGGCCGCGCCTTTTTGGTTTTGGAACACGACGGCGCCCTCGGGCACATAGGATTGGCGCTCGATGGGCTTCGAGATCTTGTAGCCGGCCAGGCGTAAGCGCTTCTGCAGGTAACGGTAGGTGGGTGCGTGCCTCACGGCCGGTTTATTCAGGAAGCGCAGCAGCGCCTCCAGCGTCACGTCGTCTTCGGTGGGTCCGAGGCCTCCCGACGTGATCACGAGGTCCGCGCGCCCGGCCGCCGTTTCGAGCGCCTCGGCCAGGCGGCCGACGTTGTCGCCGACCGTCACCTGCCGGTACACGTCGATGGCGTTCGCGGCCAGCTTGTCGGAGAGGAAGCGGGCGTTCGTATTCGTGATGGAACCGATCAAGAGCTCGGTACCGATGGAGAGGATTTCTGCGCGCAAGTAGGTCTCCTTTACTTATTCAAGTATAAGGGTTTATGACTTTTTTGTAAAATTCAAAAAAAGCGCGGACGAAAACGCCCCGGCCGGTCGTCCTGTAGGGCGTAAGGGCAATCTTTTCTTTACACGTTTTTTGACGGAGGGTATAATGATTTCTCTTTCAAAAAATTTTGCAAGTCGACGAAAAGACCCGTAAAAACACAGTCAAAAACGACACATACCGGAGGTCCGACGATGTCACGCGAGAAAGAAAAAATAGCCCGTAAAGAAGCGCCCGTGAAGGTCAATCCCAAAGAAGAATTGGAACAGAAAAAAAAGGCGCTTAACGAAGCTGTCTCGCAGATAGAAAAGCAGTTCGGCAAGGGCGCTATCATGACGCTCGGCAAGAACGTCCGCAGCGACGTGCAAGTGATCCCGACCGGCGCCATGGCGCTGGACATCGCTCTCGGCGTCGGCGGTATTCCGCGCGGCCGCGTTTGCGAGATCTTCGGACCGGAATCGAGCGGCAAAACGACGCTGACTTTGAGCGTTATCGCGCAGGCTCAGAAGAAGGGCGGCACAGCCGCTTTTATCGATGCCGAACATTCTTTCGATTCCTCGTACGCCAAGAAACTCGGCGTTAACCTTGACGACCTGCTGATCTCCCAACCGGACACCGGCGAGCAGGCGCTCGAGATCGTCGAGACGCTCGTGCGCTCCAACGCCGTCGACCTTATCGTCGTCGACTCGGTCGCGGCGCTCGTGCCGAGGGCCGAGATCGAAGGCGAGATGGGCGATTCGCACGTCGGCCTGCAGGCGAGGCTGATGAGCCAGGCGCTGCGCAAGCTCACGGCCGTCATTTCGAAATCGAAGGCCAGCCTCATTTTCATCAACCAGCTCCGCGAAAAGATCGGCGTCATGTACGGCAATCCCGAAACGACGCCGGGCGGCCGCGCGCTGAAGTTCTATTGTTCCGTGCGCCTGGACATTCGCCGCATCGCCCAGATCAAGAAGGGCGAGGAGACCATCGGCGGCCGCGTCCGCGTGAAGGTCGTTAAGAACAAGGTCGCGGCGCCGTTCAAACAGGCCGAGTTCGACCTGATGTACGACGAAGGCGTCTCGCGCATCGGCAGCATCCTCGACGTCGCCGAAACGCTGGAGATCGTCAAGCAGAGTGGCAGCTGGGTGATCTACGGCGAAGAGAAGCTCGGGCAGGGCCGCGAAAACGCGAAGATGTTCCTGCGAGAGAACCCGAAAGTGCTCAGCGAGATCGAGAAAAAAATCACGGCAAAGAACGAAGAGATTAATTCCGACAAAACGGAAAAACACGCGACCATTGCCGCTTAATCGCGGGCGGGTCAGCGTCGACAGGTCGTTCCCGTCCTTCTTTAAGCGCATCGTTTAGGGAAGGACGGGATTTTTTTTATGAGCGGACAAGAGAGTCTTCCGGAAGAAAGCAAAGTAAAGAGCGACGCGCTGAGGCTTTTGGCCGCGCGGCCGCGGAGCGTTGAGGAGCTGCGCTCGCGTCTCAAAATGAAAAGGCATTCGGAGGCCGACATCGCACCGGTACTCGACCTCTTAAAAAAACAGGGGCTGCTGGACGACGAGAAGTTCGCGCGCCTGATCACCGTCTCGAAGACGCTGTCGAAGCCGGTGGGCCGCCGCCAGCTAGAGGCCGATCTGAAGAAAAAAGGCATTTCGTCCCGTATCATCGAAAGCACGATGTCGGGACTGACGGATTACGACGAGAAAGAGGCCATACGGAAACTGGCTGCGGGACGCGCCTCGCGCATGAAGGGGTTGGCGCCGCAGAAAAAGAAGGCGCGGCTCTTCGGCTTCCTGAAAAGGCGCGGTTTTTCGAACAACGCGATCTACGCGGTGCTCCCGGAGCTCGTAACCGACGAAAGTCTTGCGAAAGGCAATGACGATTGATGAAAGTGGATGAATTAAGAAAAACATACCTGGATTTTTTCAAGGCCAAGGGGCATGCCGTCTGGTCGAGCGACTCGCTCGTGCCTAAGGACGACCCCTCGCTGCTTTTTACCGGGGCGGGCATGAACCAGTTTAAGCCGTACTTTCTCGGTCTGAAAAAAGACCTGAAGCGCGCCACGAGCTCGCAGAAGTGCATTCGCACGGCCGACCTCGAGCGCGTCGGTAAGACCGCCTATCATCACTCATTCTTCGAGATGCTGGGCAATTTCTCGTTCGGTGATTATTTCAAGGAAGAGGCGATCACGTGGGGGTGGGAGTTCGTGACAAAGGTCATGAATATCCCGACCGACAACCTCTGGGTCTCCGTCTACGAAGAGGAC
>CAZCVC010000198.1:0-3041 GCA_964502045.1 uncultured Planctomycetia bacterium
CGGTGGCAAAGTTCTGCGGGGAGAAAAAGATCCGGTTCGCCGTGGTCAAGCTGATCTCCGACGTCGCGGACGCGAACGCAGACCACGATTTTCTCGCTTCCTGCAGGCGCCTGGCGCCGAAACTGAACCGTACCGTCCTGGCGGCGCTCGCCGCATTCCGCTCGAAAGGAAAAAGATGAACAGAACGCGCGCGATCTTCGCGGTGCTTGCGGCGGGGACCGTACTTCTCGCCGGCTGCGCTCAGGGGTCCGCAAAAGTCCAAGAGGTGAAAAAGGTGATAACGCCGCAGACATCGTCAGCGCCCGCGAAGCTCTCCGGAAAACCGCTCACGGTGCTGGCGATGGGTGATTCGACGACGGCGGGGACGCCGGATTTTCTCTCGCCTGTCGAAGCGCCTCCCGAGGGAAAGGGGGATCCCGAAAGCCAATACGCGCACTGGATACGGCAAAGGCACCCGGAATGGACGGTGCTCAACCGCGGCGTCAATGGCGAACGCACGGATGAGATCTGCCGGCGTCTGGAAAAGGACCTTTCGAGATTCAAGGCCGACGTCGTCGTCGTCCTGGCCGGCGTCAACGACCTGTATCAGGGCCGTTCCGTCGATGAGATCTGGGAAAATCTGAAAAAGATCTACGCGTTGGCCGAAGCTAAAAACCTCAGGATCATGGCCTGCACCGTCCTTCCGTACAACACTTCGACCCAGTCCATACGCCATCGCATGATGGAGCTCAATCAGCGCATCCGCGGCGAGGTCCTCCTGAAGAACTATCTTTTCTGCAATACGTACGAGCTTTTGAATGACCCGTCTCACGCGGGAATGCTGGCAGGAACGCCGGACGGGCTTCACCCGGACGTGGCCGGTTACCGCCGGATGGGAGAGGCGATCACGGATGTACTCGAGAAGGCGTTCGCATGAGCGGTCTTGAGGAAGATCTTGAATACAACTGCCCTTATTGCGTAGCCGCTATTTCCTTGCGTGTCGACGCCACGGGCGGACGCCGGCAGGCGTTTGTCGTGGATTGCGAGGTTTGCTGCCGGCCCATCGCTGTCGAGATCGATATCGAGGAGGACGGCTACGTCAATCTGATAGCCAAGAGAGAGGGGGAAGGCTAAAGCGTCATAAAGATTCAATAAGTAATAGAGAAAGATTCGAACTTTTTTGAACTATTTTTGTTCCCGCCCTTGTTATTCATTCGCGCATCAAATATAATAGTCACGAACACAATGAAGCGCCTCCTGTCGATCTCCTCGATAGCTTTATTGTTGGCTCTAGGTAATACCGGCGCGCTGAAAGCCGAAATTTCAGCGCCGGATAGAGCCCTTGAATCGGCCGCAACTAACAATAAACTTTTAAATACCCCGAGTCCCACAGCCGCTCGCCGCCGCCAAATCACGGTACCGCGCGAATACGATGAGACGTTCGAACAGCAGATGGACCGTGCCGGTTGGAACCTTTCCAATTCCTCCACCCGCTATTTTTTCAACGCCCGCAAAGTCATTGCGCAGCAGCAGCTGATGAGCATCGAGGACGAGATCAACCGCAAATTCTACGAGGCCAACCGCACTCGCCGCTCCCTCGATTCTTCCGCCTGAAACATTTCCGATTCGATTTGCCCGCCGTTCCAAAAAAAGATAAACTAACGGACTAGGAGGACTCCTATGCCGAAGACCAGATTGCTGAAAAAACTTCCGAAAAACCGCGTCCAGATCATCAAGCTCCGCAACCGCCGGGGCTATGCGGCGCTCTGCCTGAACAATCTCACCGAAGGCACGACGCCCGCTCAGGCGGCCGCGCGCCTGAAGAATCCATTGAGGCGCATGGGGTACGAGCTTGCCTGATTTCCATCATCCGCTGCCGTGGCTGATCGTGACGGCGCTGCTTCTGGCCGCCTGCACGTTCCTGCCGATCAAGATCAAGAACGACGATCTGCGCAATTTCGTCATGAAATGGGTGCTCGTGCCGGTAAGCCTGGTCATCATCGTCTACGTGTATCCGGTCGGCATCGAAATATTCAAACAGATCGCGATCAACTGGTAAAGGAGGCGGGTATGAAGGACGAAATGCTTCTGAAACGGTACCAACAGAGCCGCAGTTTCGCCACTGCCGCCGCGGTCGGCACCGGGATCGTCGTGGGGCTCTGTTACGCGTATGTCCAGAACCACGTCGAATTGGTGCTTAAAAGCCACATCATGATCGGCGTTTGGGCGGCGCTGGGCGTCACTTTTGCGCTGTTCTATGCCGGCGCGCTGACCGGATGGCTGTTGTGCCGTTTTCTTCTGAAATGCCCGGCCTGCCGGAAATTTGCGGGACTCGAGTCCAATTTCTGCCCGAAGTGCGCGACGCCGCTGAAGTAGAATGCCGGCGCCGAAAAAATCCTACTGCGAGGCTATCCGCGGTTTTCCGGACAGCTCCCGCGAAACCAACCAGCGGCACCACGACCGCTCCCACGGATTTCCGGCAAATAACGACGATGAGCTTTTCGCAAAACTCGTGCTCGAGATGAACCAGGCGGGCCTGAGCTGGACCACGATCCTGAAAAAGGAAAAGGCGTTCCGCCGCGCGTTTCACGGCTTCAAGGTCGCGAAGGTCGCGCGCTACACGGCCCGCGATGTGAAACGCCTGCTCGGCGATGCCGGCATTATCCGCAACCGCCTTAAAGTGCATGCGGCGATCTACAACGCGAACGTCGTGCTGCAGCTGCAGAAGGGGCACGGCTCGTTCCATGGGTGGCTGGTCGCGCACCGGCCGAAGCCGATCGAAGAATGGGTGAGGCTCTTCCGGCAGACGTTCAAATTCATGGGCTATGAGATCGTGAACGAATTCCTGATGAGTACTGGCCACATCCACGGCGCGCATCACTCGCGCTGCCCGGTCCACAAGAAGATCCTGCGTCTCAGGCCTGTCTGGACGCGCCGGTAGCGGTTTTGTGCTAGAATAGGCTCGATTTTTCGCCAACGTTAAGGAGGTTCGATGTTAGAAATTTTTCAGAAGGGCGGGCCGATCATGTGGCCGCTCCTCATCACGTCGGTCATTTCGGTGG
>CAZCVC010000199.1:0-3016 GCA_964502045.1 uncultured Planctomycetia bacterium
GGTGATTACGATCGCCTCGCGGTTGCCGCGTATCTCCTCGATGGAGGCCTTGGCGCGGATCTTGATGATGCCGCGGCCGGTTTCATACGCCGATTTAATGCCTTCCATGCCGCATATCGTGGCACCGGTCGGGAAATCGGGTCCTTTGATGAACTTCATCAATTCCTTGGTTTGGATCTCGGGGTTCTCGATGGTTGCGGCGATGGCGTCGCAGACCTCGGTCAGGTTGTGCGGCGGAATATTGGTGGCCATGCCGACGGCGATGCCGCTCGAACCGTTGCAGAGAAGATTGGGCAGCGTCGCCGGAAGAAGCGTCGGCTCTTCGAGCGACTCGTCGAAATTGGGAGCGAAATTGACGGTGTTTTTGTCGATGTCCGAGAGGACGGCGTCGGTGATGCCGGCCAGGCGCGCTTCGGTATAACGCATCGCCGCGGCTGAGTCTCCGTCGACAGAGCCGAAGTTGCCCTGGCCGTCGACAAGCGGATACCGCAGGGAAAAAGTCTGCACCATGCGTACCATCGTGTCATAGACGGCGGTATCGCCGTGCGGATGGTATTTACCGAGCACTTCGCCGACGATACGCGCGGACTTCTTATAGGAACGGCTGTGGTCGAGGCCGAGTTCCTTCATCGCGTACAGGATGCGGCGATGCACAGGCTTCAGACCGTCACGTACGTCGGGCAGCGCGCGGCCGACGATAACGCTCATCGAATAATTGAGATAGGACGTCTTCATTTCCTGCTCGATGAAGACGGATTTTATCTTTTCGTTGGCGGTATAAGAATTTTTCGGCGGTTCGGCGGCGGCCATACTAGACGTCCAGGTTCTTTACTTCGCGAGCGTCCGCCACTAAAGCGTCGGCGGATACGCCATGTGCGGGTTTAAACATCAAGATTTTTTACCTCTCGCGCATATTTGTGGATGAATTCACGGCGGGGCTCGACCTCGTCGCCCATCAGTGTCGTGAAAGTCTTGTCGGCTTCAACGGCGTCTTCGAGAGAAACTTTCAAGACCGTGCGCTTTTGCGGGTCCATTGTGGTTTCCCAAAGCTGCTCGGGATTCATTTCACCCAAGCCCTTATAGCGCTGGATGGTCATGCCCTTTTTGCCTTCTGTCTGGACAAATTTCAGCACCTCGCGGAGGCTCTCGAGGAATACATCGTCATCGTCCTTGCGGACGGCCTTGTAGAGCATGTTCTTTTTGAAAACTTCGGTCTTGCCGGAGCGCTCCGCTTTGGCGGTCTTTTTCTTGTTCTCGGCCTCGGGTTCAAAATCCTCGATATCCATTCCCAGCTTGGAAATCTTCAGAAGGGTCTCGGCCATCTCGTCGGCCTCAAAGAACTCGACCAGATCGAGCTCTTTGGCGAATCTATGGGAGCCTTCCTTGCCGGAATCCCCTAAATCGACCTCCTTGCCTTTCTTCTTTTCGAATCGACTAACAGCATCCGCCAGCTCGTCGTCGTCATAAAGAAACTGGTCCTCACCCTCCACTTTGATACGATAATAGGGTAGTTTTTTGGATTTCTTATTCAATAAAGCTACATAATTTGAGAGTTCTATCCCACGACGGGTGATTCCGGAAGCCATGCCTTCCAGGTCGTCCAAAAGGCCCAAAAGCTCGGTAAGCTTCTTTCCTTCGACCTTTTCCTTGTCCTTCGTACGCAGGATGGTCAGCCCTTCACTGCCCAGGTCTAAAAGAAGTTTGCTCATATCCGCTTCCGTTTCGATGTACTGCTCGCGCTTGCCGCGCTTGATTTTGTACAGCGGAGGCTGGGCGATGTAGATGTGGCCCTTTTCGATCAGCGCATGCATTTGGCGGAAGAAAAAAGTCAAAAGCAACGTTCGGATATGGCTCCCATCGACGTCGGCGTCGCACATGATGAGGATCTTGTGATAGCGCAGCTTGTCGATGTTGAATTCCTCACCAATGCCGGTGCCGAGTGCGTTGATGATCGTGCAAATTTCGTCGTTCGACAGGATCTTGTGCAGGCGCGCCTTCTCGACGTTCAGTATTTTGCCCTTCAGTGGAAGGATGGCCTGGAAGCGGCGGTCGCGTCCCTGCTTGGCAGAGCCGCCTGCCGAATCACCCTCGACGAGATAGACTTCGCAGAGCGCGGCGTCCCGTTCCTGGCAGTCGGCGAGCTTGCCCGGAAGCGAGCCGGACTCGAGAGCGCCTTTGCGGCGCGTGAGGTCGCGCGCCTTGCGGGCGGCTTCGCGGGCTTTCGCGGCGAGCACGGCCTTCTCGATGATCTTGTTGGCGACGCTAGGATTTTCCTCAAAGAAACGGCCGAGGCCTTCGTTCACGATCGCTTCGACGAAGCCTTCGACTTCTCCGTTGCCAAGCTTGGTCTTGGTCTGTCCTTCGAACTGCGGGTTCGGAACTTTGCAGCTGATGACGGTGACGAGCCCCTCGCGTATGTCGTCTCCCGAGACCGTGACGTCGTCCTTCAGCAGGTTCTTCGACTTGCAATACTGGTTCACGCAGCGCGTCAGCGACGATTTGAAACCCGAGACGTGTGTGCCGCCTTCGGTCGTGTTGATGTTGTTGACGAAGCTATAAATGTTTTCGGCGTAGCCGTCATTGTACTGCATCGCGATCTCGACCTGCGTGTGGTCTTTTTCGCCGTCGAAATAAATAACCTTCGGATGGAGCGCCGTCTTGTTCTTGCCGATCTCCTGGACGAACGAGACGATACCGCCGGTGAACTGGTACTCGGCCTCTTTCTCCTTGCCGGAGCGTTCGTCCTTCAGTGTGATCTTGAGGCCTTTGTTGAGAAACGCCAGCTCGCGCAGGCGGTTGGCCAGGATATCGAAATTGTAATCGATCGGGATCTGAAAAATTTCTTTGTCGGCCTTGAACGTGACCTTCGTGCCGGTGGATTTGGACTTGCCGATCGTGGTGAGTTTGGAGACGGTCTTGCCGCGCTGGAACTTCATATGATAAACCTTGCCGTCGCGCTGGACCTCGACCTCGAGCCATTCGGAGAGCGCGTTCACACAGGAGACACCGACGCCGT
>CAZCVC010000200.1:0-2996 GCA_964502045.1 uncultured Planctomycetia bacterium
ACGTGTGCTCTTCCGATCTGACCGGAGAAAGCGCGCTTTGAAAATTCGCTGAAAAAGCCGCATCTGCGTCGTTGCGGGCTCTCGGCCCTCCTCCGACGTAGCTCCGCTACGCCTCCGTCGGTCCTCGGCCCGCGCCTAGCATCTGCGGCTTTTTGAGCGAATTTTCGTGCAAAGATTTTGAAAAATATCATCGATTATTTATTCGTAATACTGTTTTTTTTCGCGCTGCCGCTGGGCGCGTACTACGGCGCCTCGACTGCCACGGACCTCTATTTCCGCCTGAAAGGGATCCCTTATCCGTCGGAAACGTTCTCGGCGATGGCCGGCGCAGGGGCCGCCTGCTGGGCCATCGGCGTTTCATTTTTCATTTACGGAATTTTCTACCAAAAAAGGGGGAAGCCACGATGAAGTTATTCCGAACGCTTCTGCTTGCCGCCGTTTTCGCGGCCGCGAGTTTTTCAACCGTGACGGCGTACGCCGCCGATGGGGATTTCAAACGCGTCGACGAAAGGCTTGAGATCATCGAACGGAAGCAGGACGAGATCCTGCGGCTCCTGAGCGAGATGAAAGAGGAGCTGTACAAGGTCAAGATCCGGGCCACCCTGAATGCGTAGGACCGGATGAAATTTTCGACACGCACCTATTACGGGCTGAAGGCGATCTTCGTGCTGGCCGCGAATTTCGGTGAAGGCTCGCTCTCGGTTTCCCACATTGCCAAGAAGGAGGGCATCTCGACGCCCTACCTCGAACAGATCCTGAACGCGTTGAAGAAAAAAGGAGTCGTGAAAAGCCTGCGCGGGCCCCAGGGCGGCTACATCCTCGCGAAGAAGCCGGCCGACATCCCGCTTGCCGAGCTGTTCCGCGCGCTGGAAGGCAAGCACCTGTTCACCATCGGCGACAAGCTTTCGGTCACCCCGGCCAGCGACGAGACGGCTATCGCCAACCTGCTTTTCTGGAAAAAATTCGAGGCCGCGCTCGAAAAAGGGCTTTCGGAGCTCACGTTGAAGGGGCTCCTCGACGAAGCGCGCCGCCTCAAAAAGACCAAACCCGCCTCGCTGCAGCAAACCTTTCATATTTAGTCCCGCGTGTTATAATAAGACCTGTTTTGGCCGGGTTCAGGCCGTTTAAATTTTTACACAAGTCATTATTTTATAATGACTTAGGAATTTACCAATGGACACAAAAAAAGCGCTTCGGCAGCGCGTCGTCGAGCAGCTCAAGAGCCAAAGCCCGACCGACCGCCAGCACCGGAACCTGGCCGTCCAGAAGAAGCTGCGCGCGCTCGAGGCCTACAAGAAGGCCCGGCTCGTTTTCTTCTATGTTTCCCGGCCCGAAGAAGTGGACACGCATCCGCTGATCGACGAAGCGCTGGCCGCCGGAAAGCGCGTGGCCGTGCCGGCCTCGGACCTGAAGACCAAAAAGCTTTCGTTCTATGAGATCGCCGACCGCGAGAAGCATTTGAAGCTCGGTGTGTTCGACGTTCTCGAGCCGCGTCCGGAGCTGACGAAGCCGGTCCGGGCCGCCGACGCCGAGTGTGTGCTGGTGCCGGGCGTGGTGTTCGACCGGAAAAACCGCCGCATCGGGCACGGTGCCGGATTTTACGACCGCTTTCTCAAGGAGATAGGCGCCGGCGTGCCGAAGATCGGGCTCGCGTTCTCGTTCCAGATGCTCGACGAGGTGCCGCAGGAAGACCACGACGTCGCGCTGGACCGCGTGCTGACGGATTAGAAAATTTTTTAGGAGAAGATGATGGACGGAAACCTGATATTCGCGCTGGTGCTGGGCGGAGCCCTGCTCGCCGCCGTATTTTTCGGCATCGGCTACATGATGCGGAAGGTCACGGCCGAGCGGCTGATCCGCACGGCCGAGTCGAAGGCGCGCGAGATCCTCACAATCTCCAAGCGTGAGTCCGAAGACCTTTTGAAAAAAGCGGACAAGGAGGCCCGGTCTTATCTCGCGAAAGTACAGGGCGACTTCGAGGATAAGATCCAGGATACGCGGCGCAACCTCGAAAACTCCGAAAAAATGCTGAAGCACAAAGAAGACACGATCGACGAGCGGCTCGGCGCCGTCGACAAGAAGGAAAAAGAGGCTGCGTTCCGCCTGCAGGAAGCGACGTTGAAAGAGAAGACCGTCGTCGACAAGGAAGTGAGTCTCGAGAAGCTCGTCCAGGAAGAGCGCGAAGTGCTGAAAAAGATCGCGGCGCTCGATTCCGAAGAGGCAAAAAAGCAATTTTTGAAACGCATGGAGATAGACCTACGCTCCGAGACGTCGAAGCTGATCCGCGACGCCGAGACCGAGGCCAACGCCGAGGCCGACAAGAAAGCCAAGAAGATACTCAGCCTAGCGATCCAGCGCTGCGCGGCCGCGCACACCATCGAATCGACGGTCTCCGTCGTGCCGCTGCCGAGCGAGGAGATGAAGGGCCGCATCATCGGCAAGGACGGGCGCAACATTAAAACGTTCGAGACGCTGACCGGCGTCGACATGATCATCGATGAGACGCCTCAGGTCGTCACACTTTCGGCGTTCGACGGCATCCGCCGTGAGATCGCGCGGCTTTCGCTCGAGGAACTCGTGAAGGACGGGCGCATTCAGCCGGCGCGCATCGAAGAAGTCGTCCAGAAAATGAAGAAGAACATGGAGAACGTGCTGAAAGAGGAAGGCGAGAAGGCGCTCGCCGAGGCCGACGTTCCGTCGGCCGTGCACCCCGAGATCGTGAAACTTTTAGGCCGGCTGCGTTTCCGCACCAGCTACGGCCAGAACGTGCTCGACCATTCCATCGAAGTTGCGCATATCATGAACGTGATCGCCGGAGAAATGAAGATCGACCCTATCCTTGCGCGCCGCGCGGGGCTCCTGCATGATCTCGGAAAAGCCGTCAGCCACGACGTCGAGGGGCCTCACGCGCTGATCGGCGGGGAACTGGCGCGTCGCTACGGCGAGCACCCGGATGTTATCCACGGCATCGAGGCGCATCACGAGGACATTGAAAT
>CAZCVC010000201.1:0-2973 GCA_964502045.1 uncultured Planctomycetia bacterium
CAAGGACGGCGAATTCGACGCGATCCTCTGCGCCCATGCGCTTCACCACCTTTCGAAGACCGAGGAGATCCGGAAATTCATGGACGAAGCGTACCGCTGCCTCCGTCCCGGCGGGTCGCTATTTCTGATCGACCATTACGACTCGCTCCAGCTGCGGGCCGTGCAGGCCGTGATCGAATCGCCGCTCGGCAAGCTCTTTCCCTGGACCGCGGCGTTCCGCGTCCAGCTTCGCGAAGAGCACGGCGAGCTCTATCATTATCTCGACCATTGGAAAGAAAACCGCGAGGTCATCGGCCGGCTGCCGTTCAAGGTGTCCCGATGGAATTACAAGTTATTCTTTTTTTATTACCGGGCTGTGAAGCCCTAGAAAGGTCCGGCCCATGCGGCTTCTGATCACAGGCTATCCCGGCTGGCTCACGACGCGCTTTCTGGAGACGCTGGGAGAATATCCGCAGGACTTTTCCTCGGTCCGCTGCGCGGTCCACCCCGATATGCTGCCGAAGCTGGTAAGAACGTGGGAATGCGTGCCCGCCGAGCTGGGCGACCGGGACGCGCTGCGGGCCGCCGCCCGCGGCTGTGACACTGTTCTGCACGCGGCCGGCGTGCTTCACGTCAAGCGCGTTCCCGATTTTTACCGCATCAATAGCGATGGAACACGCAGCCTGCTCGAGGCCTGCGTTGCTGAAGGCGTGAAGAAGTTCGTATTTATCAGCTCCAACGCGGCGCTCGGATTCACCGACGTCAAGGGGACCAGACTGAACGAATCCTCTCCTTGCAATCCCGTGAGTCATTACGGCAAAAGCAAGTACGAGGCCGAGAAGGTCGTCGAATCCTACCGTAATAAAATAAAAACGGTCATCCTCCGCCCGGCGATGTTTTACGGTCCTCCGGTGCCGGCACGCCATCTGGACATCTATCGCCGGATGATCCGGAAGGGAAGCTTTCCCGTCTTCGGCACCGGTGATTATCTGCGCAGCGTCACGCATGTCGATAACCTGGTACAGGCCGTTCATCTTTCGTTGAGGAAAAGCGAGGCCGACGGCAAGACGTTCATGATTACGGACCGCGATATCCCGACGCTGAACGAACTCGTACTGGCGATGGCCGACGGCCTCGGCGTCAAAGTCAAACTGACCCGGTTCCCCGCATGGATGGCCCGCGCGGCCGAAGCGGTGGACCGCGTGATCGAGAGCACGGGATGTTATTGGATGCTGCCGCACATCGTCGGCGAATCCTGCAAGAATATCGCCTACGAGATCGACCGCGCCGAAAAAGAGCTGGGCTACCGTCCGGCCGTGAATTACCGGGAGGGCGTGCCGCAAGCGATCGAGTGGTGCATCCGGCAAGGACATCTCAAATGACAATCCGGTCCGCTGCCGAAAAAAAGGCCTGGAAGGTGCTCCCCGCGATCCTGCTGTTTTTGTTCATCGCCGGCGTCGCTGCCTGCGCCGTTTACGTGACGCACCTGCAAAAATTCGGGCTCAGCGCCGAGTATTTCGACCGCGACCGCAAGCTTCTGGGCAAGGGGATAAGCCGGCGCATCGATTTTTCGAGCCGCTTTCAAATGGGCAAGCTGCTGCCTGTAGATAATTTCTCGATACGCTGGACGGGGAGCCTGCGGGTCCCGAAAAACGGCCGTTACCTATTTTCCTTCGAGAGAGACAACGGCCTGCGATTTCAACTCGACGGCCGCATGCTGATTGACGAGTGGACCGACACGCTGGGTTCGCCGTCGACGGGGCCGATAGAACTTTCGAAGGGCCTCCACAAGATCCAGATAGACTATTTCGAAAGGTGGGATTACGAAATGCTTAAATTTTACTGGCGGGCCGAAGGCGGCGGGAGCCCGGAGATCGTTCCCGCCGAATGCCTGCTTCCGCAATGAAGTCCGAGAGCCGGCTTTCAAACGTCGATTTTTTCCTGAAGAAGAAGAGCGGTCTTCTCGCGTCCCTGATCGTTATCCTGGGCTTTCTGTTCCGGCGCTATTACATATTCGAGCACACCGCCTACAGTTCTTCGCTCTGGACGGATATGAACTTGTATTGGTCGCAGGCGGAAACGGACGCTTGGCAGCCGGCCTTGTTCTACAGAGACATGCAGAACTCGGTGCCGCCGGCCTATTCCTATTACCTGGCCCTTTTTTTGAAATTTTTCGACTGGATGGGCATCCACGAGTTTGCTCTCACCGGAGTGGTCCTGACGAATATCCTATTTTCTTCGATCGCGGCCTACCTGATCTATTTGTGCGCGCGAAAGATCATGAACGGAGAAATTCTTCCCTTGGCGACGCTGGCCGCATGCTCGTTCTCCTATCAGGGCACGATCATGAACGCGCTGGTCCTGCCGGATGGGGTGGGGTCGGGGCTGTTCGTAGGTGCGGCCTCGTTGGCCATGCTGGCAAAACCTTCCATGCGGTCTGCATTCTTAAGCGGCCTGCTGGCTGCGGCCGCGATCCTCCTAAAACCGCTTTTCATCCTTTCCGCCGGCATTTTCACGCTGTATTTTCTGCTGCGCGGGGGGCTGTCGAACTGGTCAAAAGGTGTCCGTTTGGCCGCCGTGTTCATTCTGGGCGTTTCCCTGGTCTTCGGTACGATCATCGCCAAGAATTACCACGCCTCGAACAAGGAGCTTGTCGGCATCAGTTTCAACGGCGGGGCGACTTTTTTGCAGGCGTGGAGCGAGTCCTCGAGTATTCACGACAAGAACGGGATCCGTGCCGCGTCGCCTTCGGCGAGCGATGCCCGGCTGAATTGGAAACCTCTGACGCTCCCGTGGACGATGACAGACCAGAAAGAGAATTACCGGCTTGCTTTGGACTACATCCGAAAAGATCCGATGGTCATTTTGCGAAAGATAACCTGGATGTCTTTCCTTTTTCAGCACTATTTTTTCCCGACATTGACCGTGTTGCCTCCCGGATATTGGTTGATGCAGTCCGTGGACACCTTCGTCATCAGCGCGCTTTTCATCGCG
>CAZCVC010000202.1:0-2972 GCA_964502045.1 uncultured Planctomycetia bacterium
GAAAATACACCCGTCCGCCCTAGTCGACCCGAAAGCCGAGCTCGCTTCCGGCGTTGAGATAGGCGCCTACGCCGTCGTCGGGCCTAATCTGAAGATCGGCCGTGACACGGAGATAGGCTCCCACGCCGTGTTGGAAGGCCACACGCGGATAGGGGAGCGCTGCACGGTCCATGCCCACGCCTGCATTGGCACGCCGCCTCAGGTACGCAAAGCGCCGGCCAAGTCCTACCTGAATATCGGTGACGATAACATCATCCGCGAGTTCGTGACGATCAACCCGGGCATGCACGAAGGATCGGCCACGCAGATTGGTAATAAAAATTTTTTTATGATGAACGTGCACATCGCCCATGACTGCGTGCTCGGCAGCGAAATCACGATCGCCAACGTCGTCGCCCTGGCGGGCCATGTGACGGTCGAGGACCACGCGACGATAGGCGGCCTCTGCGGCGTCCATCAATACGTGCGCATCGGACGGTACGCGATGATCGGCGGTCTTTCGAAGCTCGTCTCGGACGCCCCGCCGTTCTCGACCTGCGACGGGCATCCGGCCTCCTTTTACGGCATCAACGCGGTCGGCCTGCGTCGCGCCGGTTTTTCGCCGGACCAGAGACTCGCGATCCGCCGGGCGCTGAAAATGCTTCTGACATCCGGCAAAAAGATCTCGACGTCGCTCGAAGAGGTTCGCGCCGAATTTCCGGGCGATCCCAACGTCGCGTATCTCGTGGATTTTTTCAGGAATTCGAAGCGCGGCATCGTCCGCGCGCGCACGCACTTCGAGGAAAAAGAGGAGCCGGCGGAAGCCGTCTAAAGCGATGTGGCTTAGAAGGGAGCCTGCCGGCACGATAGGCCTGATCGCGGGCCAGGGGGATTTTCCGGTCCTTTTCGCGAAAGCGGGTATGAGCCTCAAGCGGAAGATCGTCGCGTTCGGCATCGAAGGCTGCACGGACCGCCACCTGGAGGACTTCGTTTCCGAAGTGCATTACATCGGCCTCGGGGACCTGGAGAAGCTGACGGCGCTCTTGAAGCAGACCGGCGTGAAAAATGTCGTGCTGGCCGGCGGTGTGCCGAAAAAAGAGCTCTACAATCCCTCGTTCCGCATCGACGGCGAGGCGCAGCGCCTCGTCGACAATACGAAGAACAAAGGGGACGACCATCTGCTGCGCGCGCTGCGCGTGTATTTGAAGATCAAATGCGGCGTGTCCGTCCTGGACCCGCGTATCTTCCTCAAAAACTCGACCGCGCCCCGGGGCGTGCTCACGAAACGCAAGCCAACGGCGGCCGAATCCGAAGACCTGCGCTTCGGATGGAAGATCGCCAAGGCCGTGGGGAGGATGGACATCGGGCAAACGGTTGTGGTAAAAAAGGGAGTGGTGCTGGCAGTGGAAGCCATCGAAGGCACCGACAATGCCATCCAACGGGGGGCGGCGCTAGGCAATGGCGACGCCGTCGTCGTCAAAGTCTGCAAACCCAACCAGGACCTTCGGTTCGACCTGCCTTGCATCGGCCGCGATACGCTGGAAACGTTGAAGGCCCGCTCCTGCCGAGTGCTCGGCATCGAGTCGGGAAGGACCATCATGATATTCAAGGAAAACCTGATAGACATGGCGAATCAATACGGCATGACGATCGTGGGGATGTGAGATGGTAGGCAGCATCCTGATCGTGGGCGACCAAAACAGGCAGGGCGGAGAGCTGAAAGACGCGCTCAAAAGAGACACGCATTTTTCGGTCAATCACATCTCGCGCGTGAACCTGTCCCCGAACGCCGTCGCCGAAAAAGAGCCGGACCTCATCATCATCAACCCGAAGGCGGCCTATTCGGAGATCATGGATTTCTATTACAGCCTGAAAAAAGAGCCGCAGATCCAGGAGACGCCGGTAATCCTGCTGATGGACGAGTCGGAAATGAAGACGGCGGACCTGCCGTCCGGCATCCAGGAAGTGCTTTACCGCCCGCTGCGCCTGCCCGAGGCCGTGTCGCGCATCCAGTTCCTGTTCAAGCGCATCCACAAGATCGACCAGAAGAACATCATCCAGCGCGGCAAGATCACGATCGACGTCGCCAAATACGAGACGAAGATCGGCGAAAAGAAGATCGACCTGACGTTCACGGAATTCCAGCTCCTGAAATTCCTCTGCACGAACCCGGGTACCGTGTTCACGCGCGAGGTGCTGCTCAACAAGGTCTGGGGATACGAATATTACGGCGGCACGCGCACCGTCGACGTTCACATCCGGCGGCTGCGGTCCAAGATCGAGGGCAAGTCGTCGACGCTGATCGAGACCGTGCGCAACATCGGCTACAAATTCACTTCGGACTAAAGGAAAGATCGGACCCATGCCAAAAAAGAGAAAAAAAAATTCCGGTTCGCTTCGAAAAAAAGCGGACACTCAGGGAAAAGATTTCGTCCTTAAGCAGGCCCAGGACCTGAACGTCAAATTCATACGCCTCTGGTTCTGCGACACGCTGGGCCTCCTGAAAAGCTTCGCGATCACGATCGACGAGCTCGAGCGCGTGTTGACCGAAGGCGCCGGGCTCGACGGATCGGCGATCGAGAGCTTCGCGCGGACCGACGAGCACGACATGGTCGCGATGCCCGACATCAAGACGTTCCAGATCCTGCCGTGGCGGCCGCGCGAAAACGCCGTTGCGCGCATGTTCGCGGACATCTTCAACGTGGACGGCACCGCGTTTGAGGGCGATCCGCGCGCCTGTCTCAAACGGCACCTCAAGAAAGCCGCTTCGAAAGGCTTCACGTTTTACGTGAGCCCCGAGCTCGAATTTTTTTATTTTCGCACGTCCGATAAAGCGGACCCGCTCGACCAGGGCGGCTATTTTGATCTGACGCCGCTAGACGCGGGCACGGAGCTGCGCCGCGAGACGGTGCTGCATCTCGAGGAAATGGGCATCCCGATCCATTCGAGCCACCACGAGGTCGCGCCGAGCCAGCACGAAATCGGGCTTCGGT
>CAZCVC010000203.1:0-1761 GCA_964502045.1 uncultured Planctomycetia bacterium
TGTCGATGGCAAATTCATCCTGAATCCGACGTATTCCCAGCTCGAGACCAGCACGATGGACATCGTCGTCGCGACGACCGAGCGGGGCATCATCATGATCGAAGCGGGGGCGAACATCGTTCCCGAGAAGCGTCTCGTCGAAGCGTTCGCGTTCGCGGTCGAAGCGCTGAAGCCGATGCTGAAACTGCAGAAAGAAATGAAGGCCGCCATCAACGCTCCCGAGATCAAGGCCGTGCTCTACACGCTGCCCGAGGGCCTGATGGACCAGGTCACGAAGCTGGCTTCCGCCGGCGTCGACAAGATCAACCACAACGAGAAGACGAAGGAAAGCCGCGACGAAGCTTTAAAAACGCTCGGCGCAGAGATCGTCAAAAAGCTCGTCGTCGAAGGGTCCGCGGTCACCGAAAAGCAAGTGCAGTACGCTTTCCATGAGGTCGAGAAGGAAGAGGTCCGCAAGTTCATCGTGGACAAAGGCCTTCGCACCGACGGACGCAAGCACAACGAAATTCGCGCCATCACGTGCGAAGTCGGCGTGCTTCCGCGCACTCACGGTTCGGCGCTGTTCACTCGCGGCCAGACGCAGTCGCTCGGCGTCGTCACGCTGGGAACCAGCGAAGACGAGCAGATGATCGACTCCATCGACGGCAATCTGTTCAAGTCGTTCATGCTTCATTACAATTTCCCCGCGTACTCGGTCGGCGAGATCAAGCCGAACCGCGGTCCCGGGCGCCGGGAGATAGGTCACGGAGCGCTCGCAGAGCGCGGCGTGCGTCCGGTCCTTCCGACGAAGGAAGAATTCCCTTACACGATCCGTTTCGTCTCGGAAATTCTCGAGTCCAACGGTTCTTCGAGCATGGCGACCGTCTGCTCGGGTTCGCTCGGCATGATGGACGCCGGCGTGCCCCTGAAGGCGCCCGTCAGCGGTATTGCGATGGGCCTCGTGAAGCGCGGAAACAGCATCGCGATCCTGTCGGACATCGCAGGCGTCGAAGACCACTTGGGCGACATGGATTTCAAAGTCACCGGCACGCAAGAAGGCGTGACGGCGGTCCAGCTCGACCTGAAACTTAAGGATTCGCTGGACGTTGCGACGCTGGGCAAGGCTCTCGAGCAGGCCCGCGAAGGACGTTTGCACATCCTCAGCAAGATGAACGCCGTGTTGAAAGTTGCCCGTCCCGAGCTCTCCGAGTTCGCGCCGCGCATCACGACGATCAAGGTCAACCCCGACAAGATCCGCGAGATCATCGGACCCGGCGGCAAGATGATCCGCAAGATCACGGCCGAATCCGGCGCCTCGATCGAAGTCGAGGACGACGGTACGGTCCGTATCGCATCCGCCGACGGCGACGCGACGAAGCGCGCGCTCGACATGCTGGGCGCGATCACGGCCGAACCCGAGATCGGCAAGATCTACGACGCGACGGTCATGCGTATCATGGCATTCGGCGCGTTCTGCGAGATCATGCCCGGCAAGGAAGGCCTCGTGCACATTTCCGAGCTCGACGAGAAACGCGTCGAGACCGTCGAAAGCGTGCTCAAGGTCGGCGACGAGATCAAAGTCAAAGTCATCGAAATCGATTCGATGGGACGCGTGAATCTGTCTAAAAAACAGGCACTCCACGACGGACCGCCGGTCGTTCAGAAACGCAGCGAGCGTGAGCGCGGTGAAAACGGTAAAGGTTCTCGTCCAAAGAAGTCCTGGAACTAACGACCTCCCGATGCCGGCGTATATGTCCGCCGGCGCCGCGGGGATGGACCTCT
>CAZCVC010000203.1:1861-2961 GCA_964502045.1 uncultured Planctomycetia bacterium
ACAGCGCGCGCCCACGGCGGCTTCGGCCACACCGGAGCTTAAGACATGGACCAGCACAAAAAAAACGAGATCTTCGCGTTCCTTTGGTTCGCGGTCTCGGTACTCACGCTGATTTCGCTGGTTTCGTATAACCCGGACGACATCGCGTTCGAAGTTTCCATCCCCAATTCGCCGGTCCACAATTTCGCCGGAATCGCCGGAGCCTACACGGCCTGGTTCCTCGTGCTGCTTTTCGGCCGCACCGCTTATTTCCTCGTGCCGCTTTTTCTGTTCTGGGCGCTGGCCAAATGGGTCGGCAAGCAGGGGCAGTACCTGTGGCTCAAAATTTTCTCGAGCGTGATCTTTTTCACGTCGGCCTGCGCGCTTTTCTCGCTGATCGGCGCTCAGAACGAGACCGCACGGTTCCAGGCCGGAGGTATCACCGGCTACTTCGTTTCGATCTTTCTGGCGGGCCTATTCGGCAAGGCGTCTTTTTTTGTGGCGCTTTCTCTGTTCATCCTTTCGCTGATCCTGGCCACCGAGCTTCTCGTCCTTCAGATCGCGTCCAGCCTTTTCCAGAAGTCGAAGGACATGCTCGTGCCGCCGGCCGGCAAGAAAGAGGCCCGTCCCGAAGACGCCGACGGGCCCTCGCGCTCTTTCCGTTTTGACGCGCCGAAGTCCGCGGCCGTGAAGGCCCCCGAGGGACTCGGGAAAAAATTCGCCGAATTGAAAGATTCCCTGAAAGAAAGGGCCCGCCCGGTAGCGCTCTCCGAGTCGAAGAGCGACATCCGCGACGTGATCGCCGGCGTGAAAGCTGCTGCCGCCGTGCCGCCCGCTCCGACAAAGCCCGAGATCAGGCTGATGACCTCGAAACCTGTCGTCAAAGAAGAAAAGCCCGCGCCGCTTCCCGTGGTATCGGCGCCGGTGGATGAGGCCGTCGAAGGGCGTTATGAACTGCCGTCGCTCGACCTGCTGCAGGACGCGCCTGCTTTGGACCAGGGAAATTTGAAAACAAGTCTAGAGGAAAGCTCGCGTATCCTCGAAGACACGCTGCAAGATTTCGGCATCGACGCGAAAGTCGTCGAGGTCGAGCAAGGTCCCACGATCACGCGTTACGAGCT
>CAZCVC010000204.1:0-2937 GCA_964502045.1 uncultured Planctomycetia bacterium
ACGTAGGAGCGGATCTGGCTGCCCCAGGAAATTTCCTGCTTTTCTCCGTACGTCTTTTTCTGTTCGGCCATGCGCGCCGCCATTTCCTTGTCGTACAGGCGGCTCTTCAAAACCTTCATCGCGGTCGCGCGGTTCTTGATCTGCGAGCGTTCGTTCTGGCACTGCACGACGATGCCGGACGCCATGTGCGTAATGCGGACTGCCGAATCCGTCGTGTTGACGCCCTGGCCGCCTTTGCCGCCCGAACGGAACACGTCGACGCGGATGTCGGACTCTTTCACGTCGATGTTGATGTCGTCGTCGACTTCGGGGATCGCTTCCACCGAGGCGAACGATGTGTGACGGCGCTTGTTGGAGTCGAACGGCGAGATCCTGACCAGCCGGTGCACGCCGATCTCGGATTTCAGATACCCGTAAGCCCAGTCGCCTTCAATGAGCAGTGTCGCGTTCTTGATGCCGGCGCCTTCGCCGGGCAGCGTATCGATCATCTCGACACGGTAGCCCCGGTCCTGCGCCCATCGCGTATACATGCGAAGCAGCATCGACGCCCAATCGCAGGACTCGGTTCCGCCGGCGCCGGCGTTGATGCTGAAGACGACGCTGTTCCTGTCGGTGGGACCGCCGAGCAGCTTTTGGAACTCGAGCGTCTTGACCGACTTGCCGATGCTTTCTGCTTCTTCATCCAAGTGCTTCAGAGACGCAGTGTCGGAGTCTTCGGTGATCTCCAGCATGCCCAAAAGGTCGTCGACCTGCGCCTGCAGCTTCAAGTAGGGCTCAGTCTGGCTCTTTAAGCTCTTGAGCTCCCGCATGACGTTGTTTTTGTTGTCCTGATTGTTCCAGAAATCGGGGCTTGAGATTTGCGTCTCGAGCTCCTGGATGCGGGACCTGAGTTTATCGACCTCAAAGAAACCTCCCCAAGGCATCCATTTTGTCTTTATGGGCCCTCAATTTTTCGGACAGGTCTTTTTTCATCGCGTCCTTTCGGGAGCATTAAAAATTAAGCTTAAATTCTATCATCCAGACTCGGGTTAGGGAATAGAAATCCGCCGGAAAACGGCGTAAAGATCAGGCGGACTGGAGGATGAGCTTCGAAGCCATGCGGGCGCCGCGTATCCAGGAATCGATCGGGAGGCGGACGATGGCCGGCAGTGCGATGGCGTCGATGGCGCCAGAGTCCTGATTCCGGCCGTTCACGACGTCGGCCAGAAGACCGGCGTTCAGGTCTTTAACGAACAGACTCAAGAGCTCGGTGACGCGCGAAGACTGCAGGCCTGCGGCGTCGGCCTTTTCGAGCCGCGCGATGGCCAGCGCCAATTTCACGGCGGTCCTAAAATTGGGGATGTCGCCGCGGCCGACGGCCTTCAGGAAAAAGCGTTTAACGCCGGGCGTTAGACCCGCGGAACCTGGTGTGGCCAGGATCACGCGGAGGTTCTGTCCTTCGTAGCCGGGAGGCAGCGGCTGCTCGTCCGTGAAAGCGATCTTGCTCTTTTCGTTCAGCGCTGCCGCGGCCCGTGCGGCGAGATCGCCGTCCGAAGACTTGATCAGGAACACGGCCTTCTCGCCGTAGTTCTGGCGGTGCGCGTGTTTCAATTCCTCGATCAGCACCGGCAGCACAGCCTCTTCGAAGCCTTGCCCCGGATTGAAATGGTCGAGATTGATCTCAACGACGGCTTCTTTCGCGTAAAGCGATTCGCCGGCGGCGATGCTTTCGGTTTTCTTGTAAAATTCGTCGAGGACCAGCTTGAAGTCGGTCATGCTGAACGAAACGGCGACGGCCTTGAGGCCCGCTTCGCCAAGGATCTCTTTGTACTGCGACGGGTCGAGCGAGACGATCTTGTTGCCGAGCACGTAAACATCGAAACGGTCGCCGTCTTTTTTAAGAAGAAAAACTTCGTCTCCGATGGCAAGCTCCCCTTCTCTCCCCGTGGCTTTATTGACTTTCACCAGGAACGAGATCTTCTGCTCGGGCGTCGCGGAGAGACGGCCTCCGTGCGCGGCCCGGATCGCTTCGTCCAGCGCCGTCCGGAAATCTTCCAACAGGTCCGACGCGGGAGTCTGGTGCCGGACGCTGTGCAAGACGCGGAGAGTGCCAGCGACGTCTTTGTCTTCCCGCAAAAGCTCTTTGATGAAATCCATGCGGCCCCGTGCGGCATCAAGGAATTTATATTCGGTAGAGTCGTGGTCAAACTGACGCGCCGCCCGGTCCAACTCGTTGTCGATGCGGGACAATTTTTTCAAAACGTTTTCGGCCTGGGACAGCCGCGAAGGGATTGGCTTCGCGATGCCGTCGGAAAGTTGGCTCGTCGCCACGTAGCGGTGGTTGTTGAGCGGAAATCCGAAATCGTCGTCGCCGAGATCGTAGGAATCGCGTCCGAGGTCTCCGATGCTGGAGGCGGAAGCGTCGCTGAGAAAAACATGCATAAAACCGCTGGCGCCGAAGTTCACGTCGATGCCGCCGACGCCGATGATGTCGTGGCTTGCGCCCAAGAGCGCCGGCAACGGGCCCGTCCCGTATTCTTTCCGCAGATAGGCCGCGATGTCTTCCTGAGTGATTAGATAGTCCGGCAGCCAAATGACCGGGGACGCGAGGAATCTCGCCCCATACACCGCCTGATGGATCAGCGCGGGACTTTTCGGCGATACCACCAGGATGCGGTCCCACGCGAACAAGTGCGCGCCCGTCGGAAAAAGCACGTCGCGGAAAGCATCTCTCAAGACACGCTCTTTCGCCTGAGGCCCGCTGAGCGCGAATCCCGGCGCCAGCGCGTCCTGCATCGCGTGCAGCGGGTCGACGTGAGCCATTCCGAACGCGCCGGACTCATGCCAAAACCCGCAGGCCGTGCAGATCGAGGCCGAGACGGTCAGCTGTTCCACGGCGTTCCGGGAAAAATAGGATTGGCTTTCGGGCACATTCCTCTGCGCCAGGCGCCCGCCTTC
>CAZCVC010000205.1:0-438 GCA_964502045.1 uncultured Planctomycetia bacterium
AGAGGTCCGCGTCCTTGTCGTAATAGATCTTGGCTGCCATGTTCGTTTCCTTTTAGAGTTGCGGTTGTTTTAGCTTTTGGGCGGTTTGTTCGACAGGGCTACGGCGCCCGTCTGCGCGATCTCGAGAATGCCGACGCCCTTCAGGATCTCAAAAAGTTTTTTCGTATTTTCGCGGGTCTGCGTGACCTCGAGCGTGATGATGCTCGGGTTCTCGTCGGCGATCTGCGCGCGGTACTGCGCGACGAGCGGCTTGATCGCTTCCTTGACCTGCGGCGTGTTCTTCATCTTCACGAGCATCAGCTCGCGGTCGACGAAGCCTTCTTCGCTCAGGTCCTGGACCTTGTTCTCGTCGATCAGCTTGTTGAGCTGCTTCTTGATCTGCTCGATCGTCTTCTGGTCGCCTTCGGCGACGAGCGTGATACGCGAAGCGCTCGGATC
>CAZCVC010000205.1:448-2924 GCA_964502045.1 uncultured Planctomycetia bacterium
TCTTCGGTCTCGCCGACGGCCAGCGTACGGATATTGAAGCCGCGCGCCGAGAAAAGCCCCACGACGCGCGAAAGCACGCCCGCCTGGTTCTCCACGAGCACTGAGAGCGTCCGGCTCTCGATCGGTGTAACGTCATGCACTGCCATTTTTGGATCTCCCTGAAATAATAATTCCGCCGGCCGGTTAGGCCATGTCCATGATTTCTTCGAAAGACCTTCCAGCAGGAATCATCGGGTAGACGTTTTCCTCTTCCTTCACGATAAAATCGAGTATGACGGGACGATCGTTCACGGTCTTCGACCACTTGATCGCCGCCTCGACATCCTCTTTCTTCGAAATGACACGGCCGTCTCCCCCGTACGCTTTCACGAGCGCGACGAAATCCGGATTGCCGTTCATCGTGGAGCTGGAATAACGGTGGTTGTAGAACGTCTCCTGCCACTGGCGGACCATGCCCAGGTAATTGTTGTTGATGATCGCGATCTTGACCGGCAGCTTGTGCAGCGATGCCGTCGCCAGCTCCTGGATGTTCATCTGGATAGAGCCGTCGCCGGTGATGCACACCACTGTCTTTTTCGGGAATGCGAACTGCGCGCCGATCGCCGCCGGCAGACCGTAGCCCATCGTGCCGAGACCGCCCGACGTCAGAAACTGATTGGGGCCGCTAAGCTTGTAGTACTGCGCGGCCCACATCTGGTGCTGGCCCACGTCGGTCGAGACGATCGCGTCCGAGCCGAGGATCTCGCAGAGTTTCTGGATCGCGTACTGCGGCCGGATGCCCTGGTCGTCATCCTTGTAACGCAGAGGGCTTTCCTTCTTCCATGTTTCAATGTCGTCGGCCCATTTCGCGCAATCGGCTTTTCCGACGAGCTTGATAAGCTCCTTTAAAACCTGTTTCACATCGCCGACGATGGGCACGTCGACTTTCACATTCTTCGAGATCGCTGAAGGGTCGACGTCGATGTGGATGACCTTTGCGGTCGGCGCGAACTTTTTCAGGTCACCGGTCACGCGGTCGTCGAAACGGGCGCCGATGGCGATCAGTAGATCGGACTCATGCACCGCGCGATTGGCGAACACCGTGCCGTGCATGCCG
Source organism: uncultured Planctomycetia bacterium (assembly GCA_964502045.1). Lineage (GTDB taxonomy): Bacteria > Omnitrophota > Gorgyraeia > 2-02-FULL-51-18 > 2-02-FULL-51-18 > CAMDWQ01. The sequence continues at coordinate 1,545 of CAZCVC010000205.1, forward strand.
AGCATACCCATGAACAGCGGATGCGTGCCGGGAACGCCGCCCAGGCCCATCAGCGTGTTCGTGCAGGGAATCTGAGTCTTCTCGACGAGCTCGATGAGTTCTTTCGTCGCTCCGGAAATGATAACGCCGCCGCCGGTATAGATAACCGGCTTCTTCGACGCCATGATCAGGTCGGCCGCTTTCTTGATCTGTCCGGCATGCGCTTCGGCGACAGGCTTGTAGCCGCGAATGCTCACCGACGAGGGGTACTCGAAGTCGAGTTGCTGCAGGCTGATATCGGACGGAAAATCGATAAGCACGGGTCCGGGGCGGCCGGTCGTTGCCAGATGGAACGCCTCCTTCAACACGCGCGGCAGATCGTTCACGTTCTTCACGAGGTAGCTGTGCTTGGTGATGGGGCGCATGATGCCGGTGACGTCGGCTTCCTGGAACGCGTCGTTGCCGATCAGGAACGATTTGACCTGTCCCGTCACGACAACGAGCGGGATCGAATCCATGTACGCGTCGGCGATGCCGGTGACTGTGTTGGTCGCGCCGGGGCCGGACGTCACGACAACGACGCCGGGGCGTCCCGTCGAACGCGCATAACCTTCGGCCATGTGCACGGCGCCTTGTTCGTGGCGCACGAGAATGACTTTGAATTTGGCGTCGTAAAGCGCATCAAAAAGAGGCAAACACGCGCCGCCCGGAAGACCGAAAACGTACTCTACGCCTTCCTTAGTAAAGGCTTCCACTACCGCTTGCGCGCCGGTCATTTTGGGCATAGCTTCTCCTAAAACTTGGGTTTAAAACAGCTTAAATTTACGAATTTCGTATTATACCACGCGAGGCAAGCCTGTCAAAAGAAAGTGGTTGGGTCGGGTCCGAGGGTCAGTTTTTGGAGATGCGGGGCACCCGGCTATGGATGGAGCAGGCGATCTCATAGGGGATCGTGCCGGCCAAAGCCGCCAGTTCCTCCCCCGTCACGCGCTCGCTTCCGGAACGGCCGATGAGGACGGCCTCGTCCCAGCGCCGGACGCCGGGCACGCCGCCGACATCGACCAGCGTTTGGTCCATCGTGACGCGCCCGACCACCGGACAGCGGCGGCCGCGCACGAGAACGAAGCTGCGGTTGGAAAATGCAATGCGGTACCCGTGACTGTAGCCGGCGGGCAGCGTCGCGATCAAAGTTTTTTTCGCGACGCGGTGCGTGCGGCCGTAGCTCACGGTCTGCCCCGCCTCGAAAGGCTTGAGGAACGTCACGCGCGTCTTCCAGCTCAGCACCGGACGGATGCCTGCCGGAAGCGGTTTCCGGCCCGACGGATTCAGGCCGTACAAGAGCAGGCCCGGCCGCACGAGATTGAAATGCGCGTTCTTGAAATGCAGGAGGCCGAGGCTGTT
>CAZCVC010000206.1:0-2920 GCA_964502045.1 uncultured Planctomycetia bacterium
CGCGCGAAGATGCTATGGGGCATCGAAACGATACGCAAAAAAATTCCGGGCGCCAGCATCCGCACGACCGTGATCGTGGGTTTCCCCGGCGAGACCGATGAAGAATTCAGCGATTTGATGAATTTTCTTAAAGAGGTCCGCTTCGAACGTCTCGGCACGTTCCAGTTCTCGCAGGAAGAGGGGACGCGCGCCTATAATATGGAAGGGCAGATCCCCAAAAAAGTCAGCCAGGAACGCTTCGATGCCGTGATGGCGCAGCAGAAGACCATTTCCGAGGAGTTGAACCGCGCCGCCATCGGAAAAAAGACCCGCGTGCTGATCGACGAAAAAAGCCCTGACGAAGAGGGTCTTTACTACGGCCGCACCGAGGCCGATGCGCCGGACGTGGACGGGCAGGTCATTGTCCACACATCCAAAAAGCTTTCAGCCGGCGATTTCATCGACGTCACCGTCGACGACGCGCTAGAGTACGACCTAGTGGCCACATACTGACTATGAATTTGCCTAACCAGCTCTCATTCCTGCGTCTTTTTCTTTCTGGAGTGCTGTTTTTCCTCATTCCGGCGCCCGGCCTCGGCGCGAAAACAGCATCTTTTTTTATTTTCATCTTCGCGTCGTTGACCGATTATTACGACGGCAAGATCGCGCGGGCGCAGAACCTGATTACGCCGTTAGGCCGCTTCATCGACCCCATCGCGGACAAAACGCTTACGTTTTCGGCCGTCTTCGGTTTTTACTGGATGAACCTGATCCCTCTTTGGATGGTCGCGGCGATCGTCGCCCGTGACCTGGTGATCACGGGCCTGCGTCTCCTCATGCCGCAGGAATCGAAGGCCATCGGGGCGCAGGCGAGCGGCAAGCACAAGACCGTGATCCAGTTCTCGGCGATCATCCTGATCCTTCTTTATATGGTCGTGCGTGAAATGTCCTTTTGGGATGCCGCCTGGACAGGACACTCGCTCCTGATCGTGTACTACACGATGTTTTTCGTGGTGATCAATACCATCTACAGCGGCGCCATTTATGTCTGGGTGAATCGTCATAATTTCACGGGCCGGAGCTCCCGATGACGCCTCCTGCCGCCAGGGGTGACGCGTTCGTGAAACTCGCTGCTACTTTTTTCGGTGTCGGGTATGCGCGTTGGGCGCCGGGCACGGCGGGCAGCCTGGCCGGACTTATCGTCGCATGGTTCGCGGGGCCTTACGTGTGGGTGGCGTGTCTCGCGCTGGCGGCGCTCGCCCTCGCGATCTCGCGTCGCGCCGCCGCGTTATTCGTTTCGCAGGATCCCCACTGTTTTGTGCTCGACGAAGTGTGCGGCGCCATGGTCCCGGTGCTGTTCTTCCCGAAAAACCTTATGCTCTATCTCATGGCGTTCGCGGCGTTCCGCTTCTTCGACATTCTAAAACCTTGGCCGATATCCCGCATTCAGAAGTCCGCACACCCGTGGGCGATCGTCTGGGACGACCTCGCGGCCGGCGCCGCGGCGCTAGCGAGCTGCTACGCGCTCGGCTGGGTATGGGTGCGCTACTTCGCCGGCGGGGCTCCCCGATAGAAACGCCTGACGTCCGTACGCTGAACCGCTGGGCGCTCAGCGCTCTGCCGCTTTTCAGTATTCTCCTTTATTTTATTCTGAAAGGCCCGTTCGGCGCCGGCAGCCCTGACCCCGAAATTCTGCGCGACCCTATCCAGACGCCTGCCAATCCGCCGGCACGCATCGAAAAGTATCTGAACGGCCGCGTCTACAAAATGGAACCGTTATATGAGTACGACATCGCCGGCCTCGTCGTGAGCCGGTGGGGAGGGCTGTTCGAGCTCGGCGAAGTGACTTTTCTGAACGTCGGCCTCGTCTGGGGGGACAACGTGCGCATGGGGATCTACCGCCGATTCAAATTCACAAACGATTTTTTCTGGCTCCGCTTCGAGTCCAAGGCAGGCGAGCCCAATGACATCGCGCTGCTGCGCCAGGACCAGCTCTCGAATAACCATCTGCTGGTCCTCGACGAGGATATTGAGAAGAAGGTCCTGAGAATCTCCCGCTGGGACCAGATCCGCGTCCGCGGAAAACTGGTCAAGGTGGATATCTACAACGCCGCGGGCCAGCTGGTAGGCGGCAAGGGCACGAGCACGGTGCGGGACGACACAGGCTGCGAAACCATTTACGTCGAAAGCTTCGAGACGCTGAAGAAAGGGAGACCATTCTGGCGGGGCGTCCACGCCATCGCGTTTTACGGCTGGCTGCTGCTCCTGGCCTTTAACGTGTATTACGCGTTCAAGAATCCCGGCGCCCTCTAGAGCGTGACGCTAGAGTTTCAGCCGCAGCAAGTTGAGCGCACGGTGAGCGGCACGCGATTTGATCTCGTGCCGGCTGCCGCGCAGAACGCTTTTTTTGACGGTCGTCCCGCGCTTGTTCGCGATCGCAATGTAAACCAGCCCCACCGGTTTGTTCCGGCTGCCGCCGTCCGGTCCCGCAATGCCGGTGATCCCGATGCCGTAATCCGATCCGAATTTTTTCCTCACGCCGCGCGCCATGCGTTCGGCCGCTTCCGCGCTGACCGCCCCGCATTTCTTTAGAACCGCTTCTTCGACGCCGAGCTCGCGCGATTTCACCTCATTGTGGTAGGCGATGATCCCGCCGAGAAAATAGGCCGAACTTCCGGGAGTGTCCGTGATCAGGCTGCCGAGCATTCCGCCGCTGCAGGATTCGGCGATGGCCAGCGTTTTTCTTTTTTTCCTCAAAAGCGCGCCGGTCACCGACGAAAGCGTGTCGTCGTCGGCGCCGAACACGGCGCTTCCCAGCCTCCGTCGTATCTTTTTTTCCGCGCGCGCCGCCATTTGCCGCGCAATTTTGAGCGATCCCGCTTTCGCCATCACGCGCAGCGTCACGAGATCCGGCCGCGCGTAAATGCCGGTCGTCAGCGGC
>CAZCVC010000207.1:0-2901 GCA_964502045.1 uncultured Planctomycetia bacterium
CATGGGGCTCTCGTACTTTCTGGATTACCCGACCGGCGCCAGCGTGTTGTGTGTTTTTGGGCTTCTGCTGGCCGGGATCGCCGGCTTTAAGGCGCTTTCGCGCGGGTGATGCGCATTCTCCGGATTAAAAATAATTAACTTATTTTTAATTATATTTTAATTACCATTCTTCTATCCTGTTCTTGAAAGACAAGATTTGAATGGGTCTAAAGTTTCACCGCGTTTCGCCGGGTCCTTGCCGTCCCGAGGGATAGGCAGGGTATCGACCGGGCAATCACGGGTCCTGCCTACCTTCGGGCAGGCAGGGAATGTCCAGCTTCCCGCCTTCGTTTTTCTTTCCGATTGAAATTATTTCAGGCTTTCGCGTAGGCCATCTGCCGCAGCGCTTCGATGCGTTTGGCGGCCGGAGGGTGCGTGGAAAAGAGGTTGGCGACGAAATCTTCGCGTTCGCCGAACAGGCTGCCCTTGGGGTCCGCGATGCAGAGATGCGCCGTGCCCTGGTGGATCGATTCGGTCGGATGCGTGTGCGCTTCGATCTTTTCGAGCGCGCTGGCCAGCGCCAAGGGGTTGCGCGTGAGCTCGGCGCCCGAGGCGTCGGCCAGGTATTCGCGCCGGCGCGAGACGCACATGGCGATGATCCGTGAAAGGATAGGCGCCAGGATCACGGCGGCGAGCCAAAGGGCCAGCGCAATGGCGGCGCCGGCTCCGCGGTCGTTTTGGCTGCGGCCGCGCCTGCCCCTGAACAGCGACCGGCGCGCCCAGTCGGCCATCAGCGCCAGCGAGCCCACAAGCACGGCAACGACGAGCATCAGGCGGATATCTAGATTTTTGATGTGGCTCATTTCGTGCGCGGCGACGGCCTGGAGTTCTTCGCGGTTCAGCGTCTCCAGGAGACCGCGCGTGATGGCGATCGACGAATGCTGCGGGTCGCGGCCCGTCGCGAACGCGTTCGGGTCCGCATCGTCGATGACGTAGATCTTTGGCGCCGGCATGCCGCCGGCGATACTCATTTCCTCGATCACGTTGATCCACTGCTTTTCTTTCGGGTCGTTGGGGTCCGCGTCGCGGGCGTGCGTGGAGGACAGCACCATTTTGTCACCGAAGAAATAACTGCCGGCGCTCGAAACCAGGCCGAACGCGAGCGCGAAGAGTGTGAACACCGGCGACGCGAGGCCGGCGCCGTAGAAATGATCGAAGCCGGCGCCGATCGCGATCACAAGCACCACGAACACCGCCAGCACGAGCCAGGTTTGACGGTTGTTCTTACGGATCTGGCTATAGATGTCCACGGACGCGACTTGTTTTTGGTTATTTCAGGTTCAGGTCGACCTTCGGGACTTGCCGTTCGGAAGCGTCGGTGATCTCGAAAAGCTCTGCCGGTTTGAAGCCGAACATTCCGGCGATCAAGTTCGTCGGAAACGACTGCAGCGCGATGTTGAACGACGTCGAAATGTCGTTGTAAAACTGCCGCGCGAAGCTGATCTTGTTTTCGGTGGAGGAAAGCTCTTCCTGCAGCTTGGCGACGTTTTCGTTTGCTTTCAGGTTGGGATAATTTTCGGTCAGCGCGAAAAGCTGCCGCAGCGCGCCCGAAAGTTCGTTTTCCTTCACGGCCTTGTCGGCGGGACCCTGGGCCAAGATCGCGCGGTTGCGCGCTTCGATGACCTGCGTCAGCGTCTTCTGTTCGAAATTCATCGCGCCTTTGACGGTCTCGACGAGGTTCGGGATCAGGTCGTAGCGCCGCTTGAGCTGCACGTCGATCTGCTTCCAGCCGTTCAGGCTCTGATTTTTCAACGAAACGAGGCGGTTGTAAGTCGCGATCACCCAGATCACGGCGACCGCCGCAATACCCAGCACGATCCATAGAATTGTCATCGTCATCCCCTTTGATTTAAGTTTCCTATTATACCAGTTTCCGGCGCCGGCGGCGTATAGCGCTTCGCTGCATGAATGAAAATTAATCCTTCTTTCATGAGACTTTCACGTTTTCGAGGTATACTTGAAATGGGAGAGGGAGTATGAAAAAATCCATAAGTCATTCTAACCAAACAAGATGCAGTTCCAACAAGGCGGCTCCGGCAGGCTGGCTTTCCTCGGTTTGTTCTCCCAACGGCGTCAAGATCGCCTCGTTCGTGGTCGCGCTGGTGCTCCTGATCTGGGCTGCGCGCCAGGTCGACCTGCGCGTCTATTTTGACGGGGTCGAACGCATGGGCCCGGCCGGCATCTTTTTTTTCATCGGCGTCTACCTCGCGCTGAGCCTGCTTTTTTTTCCGATTTCGGTGCTGAACTTGGCGGGAGGAGCGCTTTTCGGTTTTTGGACCGCTTCGGTCGCCATCGCCGCCGCCGTCACGGCAAACCTTCTCATTTCCTTTTTACTGGCGCGTTATGGGGCCCGGGACTGGCTGAATAAAAAAATAGCCTCGAACCTCCGATTCAAGGCCGTCCAAGAGGCGGTCTCGCATCATCCGTTCAAAATGATAGTTCTCATACGCCTCTGCCCGGTGCTGCCGTTCAACGTCGTCAATTTTTTGCTGGGTCTCACCACCGTCAAGTTGAAAGACTACCTGATCGCGTCATATCTCGGCATGCTTCCGGGCATTTTTCTCCACGCGTATCTCGGTTCGCTCGCCGGCAGTTTGATCCAGGAGGACCGGATGCATTGGCCGGGCAGCGCCGCCGAATGGGGGATGACGGCCGCCGCCGCGCTGTGCGTAGCCGTCCTCATGTATTATCTGACATATCTGGCGCGGAAAGCGTTCCAGCGCGCGCTGGAGAATCCGGCTTAAGCCGATCCCGGCGCCGGCCGAGAAGCATAAAAAAAATAAGTCTGCTAAAATAGACGGATGCTGAAAGCGCGCTCCGAAGAAGCCGAGATTATCGACGATCTCGGCGTCGACCCGGCGG
>CAZCVC010000208.1:0-2847 GCA_964502045.1 uncultured Planctomycetia bacterium
AGGGCATGAAAGAATCGAAGGTCGTGATCCGCTTCTGGATCGTTTCCATCATCCTATCGCTCGTAGGCTTCGCGACGCTGAAGATCCAATGAACCTTAAAAATAAAAAAATTGCCGTGATCGGCCTCGGAAAGAGCGGCTTCGCGGCCGCGAAGTTCCTTCTTTCGCAGAAGGCGCGCGTGCGCGCGACGGACGGTTCGGAAAAGCAGCCGGTCCTCGAGAACGCAAGCTACCTGCGCAGCGTCGGCGTCGACGTCGAGACCGGCGGGCACACGCAAGACTTTCTTGAAGACGTCGAAATGATCGTGACGAGTCCCGGCGTTCCTAAGGATAGCCTGCCGCTCGCGTACGCAAAAAAAAAGAAGATCCCGGTCATCAGCGAGATCGAGCTGGCTTCGTTTTTCTGCCAGGGACTCGTTATCGCCGTGACCGGTTCCAACGGCAAGACCACGACGTGCAACCTGATCCACCGCGTGCTGACCGACTGCGGCCGTAAAAGCGTGCTTTGCGGCAACGTCGGCTTTTCTTTCCTGGAAGCCATCCCGCAGATCGAAGCGGACTCCGTCGTCGTGTTGGAACTCAGCTCGTTCCAACTCGAGGACAGCCCGACGTTCCGCCCGCACATCGCGGCCGTGCTGAACGTGAGCCCAAACCATTTGGACCGCCACAAGACGTTCGAGAATTACGCGCGCGCGAAAGAAATGATATTTCACAACCAGAAGGCCAATGACTACCTGGTCCTCAATTATGACGACGCGATCGTGCGCGCGATGGCGAAGAAGGCGAAGTCGTCGGTCATTTTCTACAGCCTTGGGGCGATTCCCAGCGGGATCTTCTGCAAAGATCATCAGATCCTGGTCAAACGAGGCAAGGCCGAGACGCTTTTGTTCGACCCGGCCTATTTCCAGTTGAAAGGCGCGCACAATCTGCAAAATATCATGGCCGTCGGCGCCGTTGGCAGCGTGCTTAAACTGCCTCGCGAAAAAATGCAGAAGAGCCTGAACGCGTTCAAGACGCTCGAGCACCGCATCGAGGCGCTCGGCGAGGTGCGCGGCGTGCGTTTCGTGAACGATTCGAAATCGACGACCGTCGAGAGCACGCGCGCGGCGATCCGCGCCGTCGAAGGGCCGATGATCCTGATCGCCGGCGGACGCGACAAGGGCGTGCCGTTCGCCGAACTCGAGGATCTGGTCCGCGAGCGGGTCAAAAAAGCGGTGCTGTACGGCGAGGCGCGAGAAAAGATCGCGGCCGCATGGTCGGGTTTTCAGATGGTCTCCACCGAGAAGGATTTCCGGCGCGCCGTCGGACTCGCATACGAAGAGGCGAGGCCCGGCGACACGATCCTGCTCTCGCCGATGTGCGCGAGCTTCGACCAGTTCACGTCCTACGAGCACCGCGGCGAAACATTCAAAAAGATATTTCACGAGCTGGAAAAACAATGGAACCCCTGACGCGGGCCCGCCAGCTGCTGTTCGGCTCGGCCCTGGTCCTGATCGCGGTAGGCATCGTGATGATCTACAGCGCGAGCGCGATCTACGCGCTCGACGTGATGAAGGACGCCAATTATTTCCTGTTCCGGCACCTGATCTATCTGGGCGCCGGCTGCTTTCTTTGCTGGCTGGCCTCGCGCGTGAATTACCACATGCTGAGGCGCCATTCCCGGTCGATGCTGATCGGCATTCTCGTGCTGCTCCTGCTGGTGTTGATCCCGCATATAGGCTCGGCGGCCGGCGGCGCGCGGCGCTGGTTCAAATTTTTCGGCTTCAGCATGCAGCCTTCGGAATTCCTCAAGCTCATCATCATTTTCTACATGGCTGATTTCCTCGACCGCAAAAAGGATTCGCTGAACGACCTGAAACATACGGTGCTGCCGGCGCTGTTCGTGCTCGGCATTTCCGCCGGCCTGATCCTGAAGCAGCCGGACCTCGGCACGGCGGTCACCGTCGCGATGGTCGTGATCATCCTTTTTTTTGGCGCGGGATTCCGGCTGCGCTATCTGGCCGGCATGATCGCGATGGCGACGCCGGCGCTGATGTACCTGATGCTGGCCAAGCCTTATCGCCGCAAGCGCATCCTCGCGTTCTTCCATCCCTGGGACGATCCGCTCGGCGTGGGCTTTCAGATCATCCAGTCGTTCCTGGCGCTTGGCTCCGGCGGCATCTTCGGCCGCGGGCTCGGCGGTTCGCAGCAGAAACTGTTCTTCCTGCCCGAATCGCATACGGACTTTATTTTTTCGATCATCGGCGAAGAACTCGGTTTCGTCGGCGCCGGCGCGGTCATCCTGCTCTTCATGGTATTCATTTTCTCGGGCATGATCATCGTGTTCCGTTCGAAGAGCTATTTTTCACAGCTGCTGGCGCTGGGACTCGTGAGCCTGATCGGCTTCGAGGCCGTCATCAACATCGGCGTCAGCATCGGTGCGCTGCCGACGAAGGGGCTCTCGCTACCGTTCATCAGCTACGGCGGATCGGCGCTGATCGTGAACCTCGTCGTGCTCGGCCTCCTCATCAATATTTCCAAAGAAAAACCGGCGGCCGAATGACGGGGATCAGCGGTAAGTGCGTGCTGCTGGCCTGCGGCGGAACCGGCGGTCACATTTTTCCGGCGTTCAGCGTCGCCGAGGAGCTGAAAAAGAAATATCCGTCGATACGACTCGTATTCATCTGCGGCAACAAGGATATCGAAACCGCGATATTCCGCATGCTTTCCGGCGAGAAGGTAATCGCGGTGGAAAGCGCACCGTTCCGCGGGGCCCGTTCTTTATTCAACCCTTCGTTTCTGTTAAAATTGCTCTGGGGGACAACGCGTTCGGTGAAGATCCTGAAAGAGGAGAGGCCGGCCGTCGTGG
>CAZCVC010000209.1:0-2843 GCA_964502045.1 uncultured Planctomycetia bacterium
GAAAAAGCCTTCTCGAAAATGGTCGCTCTGCTTTTCATCGCCGCGATGTTTTCGATAGCGGCCTTCTTCAGGCCAATGCCCTTTTTTTCAATCTCGATGGCGTCCAGTTTATTGTAGACCGGCTTGATGAATAAAGACCACGCCACGAACGCGATGCCGAGCACGATCGTGATCGTGTACAGCAGCGCGCTTTTCAGCAGCTTGTCGGAAAATTCCATCATGAGCTGGGCGCCGTTTTCTGGCAATAGATAATGAATCGCGTCATCACGCCCTCTTTGACAACAGCGTTGTTCGCGGAGAGCACGCTTACGTTCACGAAACCGGCCATGAACTCCTTGTCGGCCGAAAACGCCGCCGCCAGCTTGTTCACTTCTGGCAGGTCGACGCCGGAGACTTTCGTATAAACGGTGCCCTGGATGTTCATCTGCAGCGAGGATTCGCCGTCCCCGCTCACGACGTCGGTATAATCCAGCGTCGTCAAGCTGATGTAATCGGGGATCAGTTTGGCCATCTGGTTCAGCTTGGTCGTGAAAAAGAAGCGATTGTCGATGAGGCTCGACATCACGCGTATTTTTCTGGCTTGCGCGTCCTCTTTCGCCTTCAACTGCTGCAGAGGGAGCGCGTATTCGGCCGGGATCGTGCTCGAGCGTTTGGCGAGGTCGGCATTGGCCATCGCGAGTTTGCCGATTAAAAAGTAATACACCGCCGCGCCTATCAGCACGAACGCGATTAACTCGAAGATCGCCATCTTTTTCAAAAGTTCGTCCTCGGCCTGCTGTGAGACCAGCGACGTCGCGCCCTTGGAAACGGTCGGCTTATCGCGGGGCACGAGGTTGAGCTTTACCGCGTGGCGGCTGGACGTGCCGCGCATGCCGAGCCCGATCGCCGTCGTCATGCCGGCCGAATAGGTCTGGTTCGCCGTGAAAGAGCCGACCGGGTTGCCGGCCCGGACCGGAATGCCGAGCTCGGCCTCCAGCTGCGAGTCCCAGTCCTTGAACGTGTCCTTTAGGTCCGCGCAGATGATGATCTTCGAAAGCGCCTCGTTCTTGAACGTCTTCGTGAAATAGCCCAGGGAAAGCCGGACCTCGGAGACGCAGGACTTGAAGTCCGGAGCGGACAACCCCACGGCGTCGGCGGAGCGAAAATACAGATGGTCGCGCGCCATCAGCAGCATGTCGTTCTTCACGATCAGGATGTGGATGAAGCCCTTCTTGTCGATGTCGAGGATCGCGAACGCTTCGTCGGTCGGCTTCGCATCCGCCGGATATAGCGCGCGCGTCGTTGCCATCGAGGCGGACTCCAGCGACCGGACGCGCAGGCCGGCCTTCTGCACGATCGAAATGGTTTTGTGCACGGCCTCTTTCTTGGCGGCCAGGAACGTGATCCTCATTTTTTTCTGCGGCGTGTCGGGCTGGATCGCGCTGTCGTAGTAGAGATCGCGGATCTCGAACGGCAGGTATTTCTGCGCCTCGAACCGCACGGCTTCCCTCCGCTCCTTCTGCGGCAAGAGTGGCATTTCGAAGTAGCGGACGATGGATTCTTTTTCCGTCAACGCGATGAACACCTCCCTGGTGCTGATGTTTTCCTTCGCAAAAATGTCGGAAATGGAGCGGGAGATCAGGTCGGCGTCGGGCGTGGGGTTGGTGGGCGTCAGCTGGATATCGGACTCGACGGTGCGGACGATCTGCGATTCGCCGAATTGGCTTCGGAGCTCCGCCAGATAGATGCGTTTGCCGTCGATGTAGAGCCCGATGGAGGAACCGGTTCCGAACACTCGCTAACGCCCCTTTTCTTTTTCCGGATCAGACAAGATAAAGATTAAGTATGGCTTTTATAATTAATAATACTTTTATTCTATAGACACGGCTTAAAAAGCACAAGAAAGAAAATAAACTCTTAAGTGCTTTCTTACATTATTATGGGTCTACATCTTGTACGGTGCCCGCGACCTATGTTAATATATTTCGAAATATGGCTACAGATCCTATCTTAGAGAAAGTTTGCTCCGTCTGCGGCGGGCGTGAATCGGTCGACATCGAGACGGTGACAAACGTGATGCCGCAGCCCGAGGACATGTTCCCCGTGCTCCTCTGTAAAAAACACAAAAAAAGCCTTCAGGATAAAACGCTCGACATCACACTCGATCCGATGGGCAAGCTCGTGTTCGTGCTCAAGAAAAAAACCCCTTAAGGTCCCGTCGCTTCAGCCGCCGCCGAGATAGGCGGACTTCACGGTCGGATCGTCTTTCAGGTCCGCCGCCTTTCCTTCCATCACGACCTGCCCCGTTTCCAACACGTAAGCTCGGTGCGCGATCTTCAGCGCCATGCGCGCGTTCTGCTCGACGAGCAGCACCGTTTTTCCCTGGCGGTTGATGTCCTGGATCATTTTGAAGATTGAGGAGACGAGTATCGGCGCCAGGCCCAGCGACGGCTCGTCCAGCAGCAGCACGGACGGACGCGACATCAGCGCGCGCCCGATGGCCAGCATCTGCTGTTCGCCGCCCGACAGCGTGCCGGCCTTTTGATGAAGGCGCTTTTTTAAAACTGGAAAGAGGCTGAACAGCCGCTCGATGTCCGCGCGGACGCCGGCGGCGTCACGGCGCAGGTAAGCGCCCATCTCGAGATTTTCGAGCACGTCGAGCTTCTGAAAGATCTTGCGCCCTTCCGGCGCGTGCGCAATGCCGAGGCCGACGATCTTTTCCGGCGACATCGCCGTGATCGGCTTTCCGCGGAAAAGAATTTCTCCGGACAGCGGGCGCACGAGGCCCGATACCGTTTTCAAAACCGTCGTCTTGCCGGCGCCGTTGGCGCCCAGCAGCGCGACGATCTCGCCCTCTTCGACGC
>CAZCVC010000210.1:0-2838 GCA_964502045.1 uncultured Planctomycetia bacterium
TTATTTTTCCCGAAGATCAGCGGCTTGCCGTGCTCCAGATATAACGCGCGGTCGTCGCGGAATTCGCGGCCCGTGATGGGCTGGTGGACGTCTTTGTTGAATATGATGCAGTTCTGGTAGATCTCGACGAACGACACGCCTCTGTGCTGCATCGCTTTGGCGAGGATGCCGCCCATGTGGCGCGGGTCCGTGTCCACGGTGCGCGCGATGAACGTCGCTTCGGCAGCGATCGCGACGCAGAGCGGGTTGATCGGGTAGTCGATGGAGCCGTCCGGTGTCGATTTCTTCACGGAGCCCTGCTTCGAGGTCGGCGAATATTGGCCTTTCGTGAGGCCGTAGATCTCGTTGTTGACGAGGATGATGTTGAGGTCGATGTTGCGGCGCAGCGCGTGCATCAGGTGGTTGCCGCCGATGGACAGGCCGTCGCCGTCGCCGGTGATGACCCAGACGGTCAGGGCGGGGTTCACGCATTTCAGGCCCGACGCGATGGATGGCGCACGGCCGTGAATCGTGTGGAAGCCGTACGTGTTCATGTAATAAGGAAAGCGGGAAGAGCAGCCGATGCCGGAGATGAACACGTGGTTTTCGCGGTTGGTCTTCGTGTGGTCGGCCAACGTTTTCTGCATGACCGAAAGGATCGCGTAGTCGCCGCAGCCGGGGCACCAGCGTACGTCCTGGCCCGAAACGAAATCGTCCTTCGTGTAGCGCGGTTGGCCGGGCGCCGCCGGAACTGCCGTCTCTGTCGTCATAGCATCGCCTCGATCTTATCTTTGATCTCTTTGATCTTGAAGGGTTGGCCGGTCACCCGGTTGTATCCGACCGTCCTCAAGCCTTCGAACTCGCCGCGGATCAGGAATATCAGGTTGCCCATGTTCAACTCGGGGATAAGGATGGTCTCGAAGCTCTTCAGGATCTCGCCGAGGTTTTTCGGGAACGGGTTGATGTAGTTGAGGTGGCAGTGCGAAACTTTTTTGCCTGCGCCCTGCAGTTCGGCGACGGCTGCGCGGATGGGGCCGTAGGTTCCGCCCCAGCCAAGCACGAGCAGTTTTCCTTTTTTCTCTCCGAACACTTCGGCCAGAGGAATGTCGTTGGCGATGCCGCGGATCTTGTCGCGGCGTAGTTCTGTCATGCGGTGGTGGTTGGCCGGGTCATAGCTGACGCTGCCGGTGCGGTCGGCCTTTTCGATGCCGCCGATGCGGTGCTCGAGGCCCGGCGTGCCGGGAACGGCCCAGGGGCGCGCCAGTGTTTTTTCGTTCCTCAGGAATGGCATGAACTGTCCGCCTTCATTATTGTTCTTCGTCGGATGCTCGATGACGATCTTCGGGAGCTTGGCGACATCCGGAAGTTTCCATGGTTCGGCGCCGTTGGCGATGTAGCCGTCCGAGAGGAAGAACACCGGGCACATGTACTTCGTTGCGATGCGCACGGCCTCGATGATGTAGTCGAAGCAATTGGACGGCGTGGACGCCGCGATGACGGCGCAGGGCGAATCGCCGTTGCGGCCGAACATGACTTGAAGAAGGTCGGACTGCTCGGTCTTCGTCGGCAGGCCGGTCGAAGGGCCGCCGCGCTGGATATTAAGGATGACGAGAGGAAGCTCGGCCATGACGGCGAGGTTGATCATTTCAGCTTTCAAGCAGATGCCGGGACCGCTGGTGGCGGTCATGCCGATCTGTCCGCCGAAGGAAGCGCCGAGAGCCGCGCCGCAGGCCGCGATCTCGTCCTCGGCCTGGAACGTTTTTACGTTGAAATTTTTGAGAGTCGCCAGCTGGTGCAGAATATCGCTGGCCGGCGTGATCGGATAAGCGCCGAAAAAGACCTGCTTGCCCGACAGCGATGCCGCCGCGGCGATGCCGAGCGCCGTGGCCTCGTTGCCCATGATTTTGCGGTAGGAACCGGGACCGATGTCGGCTTTCCGTATCATGTAGCGGGACGGCTGGACTTCGGTGATGTCGCCGTAGTTGAAGCCGGCTTTCAGCGCCATGATGTTGGCTTCGGCGATCTCGGGCTTCTTCGCGAATTTTTCTTTCGTCCAGGCGATCGTGTAGTCCGGGTTGCGGTTGTACATCCAGAACAGCAGGCCGAGCGCGAAAAAATTCTTAGAACGGTCCATTTCGGACGGCTTGATGGTCGAGGCGGCCAGCGCGTTCTTCGTCAGCGCGGAGAAAGGGACCTTCAGCAGCGAATAATCTTTCAGCGAACCGTCTTCGAGCGGGTTGGATTTCCAGCCGGCTTTTTTCAGGTTGTCTTCGTTGAACGAGTCCGTGTTGACGACGAGCATGCCGCCTTTGACGAGGTCGTTGATATTCACTTTCAACGCGGCCGGGTTCATCACGACGAGCACTTCGGGCGCGTCGCCGGCGGTGTAGACGTCGTTGTGGCTGAACTGGATCTGGAAGCTCGAGACGCCCGGCAGCGTGCCCTGCGGCGCGCGGATCTCGGCCGGGAAATCCGGAAACGTGGCGATATCATTGCCCATGAGCGCCGAAGTGTCCGTAAATTGATCTCCCGTCAGCTGCATGCCATCGCCTGAGTCGCCGGCAAATCTTATCGTGACCGACTCTAATTCTTTTTCAATGGTTTTAAGCGGCAATTTAATACCTCAATCAAGTGGATTACACAGATTTGAAGGGCGGATTACACTGATGAGTGTTTTTTAAATTAATCTGCGTAATCTGTTCCTTAATCCACGTAATCAAGCTAACCCCATTTTTTCTAAAAATACCACCGATTTCAGTTTATTCGTCAGATGAAAATCCACAAAGCGCCTTAAAATTTTCTCAAGCTCTTCGCCTACTTCTTGGGTTCAGACACCTTACACCTGGTTATCAAATAAGG
>CAZCVC010000211.1:0-2836 GCA_964502045.1 uncultured Planctomycetia bacterium
AACGGCGTCGCGTCGGCTGTTGCCGGCGGCGGCAACGCCGTGCTCTGGCAGCACCTGTTCTGGTTCCTGGCGCACCCGGAAGTGTACGTGCTGATCCTGCCGGGCATGGGCATCATCTCCGAGGTCATCGCCTGCAACACGCGCAAGCCTCTTTACGGCTACAAGGCGTTGGTCTACTCGATCATTTTCCTCGCCTTCATGTCGTTCATCGTCTGGGCGCACCACATGTACCTGACAGGCATGGGTCCGCAGATGAGCGCGTTCTTCCAGGTCACCACGATGATCATCTCGATCCCGTCCGTCGTCATTTTGACGACGCTGGTGCTGAGCCTGTGGGGAGGTTCGATACGCTTCAACACGCCGATGCTGTTCGCGCTGGCGTTCCTGCCGATGTTCGGCATCGGGGGACTGACCGGCCTGCCGCTGGGCTTGAACGCGGCCGACATCCATCTGCACGACACTTATTATGTCATCGGACACTTCCATTACGTCGTCGCGCCCGGCACGATCTTCGCGCTGTTCGCGGGTCTCTATTATTGGTACCCGAAGGTGACCGGCAGGAAGATGAACGAAGTCCTCGGCAAGATCCATTTCTTTTTTTCGTTCATCTTCATGAACTGCATTTTTATGCCGATGTTCTTCATGGGCATGGCCGGCGTTTCACGCCGTCTCTATGACCAGACCCAGTTCGCGCACGCGGCGCCGACACAGCCGCTGAACGTGTTCATTTCGATCGCCGCCTGGTGCCTGGGGCTGGCGCAGATCCCGTTCATCTTCAATTTCTTCGGAAGCCTCTTCTTCGGAAAGAAAGTCGACCAAAACCCGTGGCAGGCGACGACGCTCGAGTGGAGCGCGCCGACACCGCCGCCTCACGGCAACTTCCTGAAAGAGCCGGTGGTCTACCGCGGCCCTTACGAATACAGCGTCCCCGGACAGAAAAAAGATTTCTGGCCGCAGGACATGAAGGAGCCCAACTGAGGCTCTATGAACTCCTATATTAGCCATTTGGCCGAGTCGATTTTGGAGCGAGACAAGAAGCGAGAAGGAGCCGTAGTGTTAACTACGGCGACGATCGAGCGACGCCGTCGCAGCCCTAAATCGTCCGGCCCCTCCGGGGAAGCCAATATTTTGGCCTACTCCTGCGTTGCTCCTCTTCGGCATAGCTTTAGCTATGCCTCATCGTCACGCCTTGGATTAGGCCAAAATATTGGCTTCCAAATGGCTAATATAGGAGTTCATAGAGCCTAATGTCCGCCGAGATCAAATACATTTCGCATCCGCATCCGGTCAGCGGCGTCACCAATTCCAAGCTCGGCGTGTGGCTGTTCCTCGCGTCCGAAGTCATGTTGTTCGGCGGCCTTTTTTCCGCCTACGTCCTGTTGCGCACCGGCGTCTCGGACTGGCCGCACGGGTACGAGCTCCTGAACGTGCCGCTGGCGACGCTGAATACCGTGATCCTGATCACGTCGAGCGTCACGATGGTGATGGCCTGGGCGTCGCTGGAACTGAAAAATATTTCGAAGTTCCGGCTGTACATGGCGCTGACGATCCTGCTGGCGCTCGGCTTCCTCGTCGTGAAGACGTTCGAGTACATGCACAAATTCAATCACCATCATTATCCGAGCACGAACAATTTTTACGGCATCTACTTCGTGATCACGGGGCTGCACGGACTGCACGTGCTGGGCGGCATCATCGTGAACACGTACCTGCTGCTTCCCGGTTCCAAGCTCTGGAAGACCGAGCCGGAGCAGTTCACCGGCCGCGTCGAGGCGGCGGGGCTTTACTGGCATTTCGTCGACCTGGTCTGGATATTCCTGTTTCCGGCCCTTTATCTTTTATAAGAGAGGAATCGAACGATGAGCGGACATTCCCCGGAAGCGGTTAAAAAACAGATCCGGACCTACCTGTTCGTTTTCGCGGCGCTGATGGTGCTGACGGTCGTGACGGTGGCTGTGTCCTACCTGCATCTGGCCGTGGGCGCGGCCGTCGCCCTTGCTCTTATCATCGCGACACTGAAGGCTTCCCTGGTCGCCAGCGTTTTCATGCATCTTTCGACCGAAAAGAAGATCATCATTTACGTGCTGCTGCTGACTTTCGTTTTTTTCCTGGTCCTTCTGTTTTGGCCGTCCTGGCACCACTACTGACGGCCGGATACGCGCCATGTCGCTCCGTGCTTTTCACATTTTTTTCATCCTCGTCTCGATCGCGTTCTTCCTCGGCTTCGGCGTGCGGGAGATCCATTTCCACGAACTGAATGGTCAAAGCCTCGATCTGCTGATGGCAATCGGTTCTTTCGCGCTGGGCGCCGCGGCCTCGGTCTACCTCGTCTGGTTCGTGAAACGAAAGAGGACCGCGATCCGATGAACCTTTCCTCACTTTTCGCCGCATGCACGGTCTGCCTGGGCGATCCCAATTCGCTTCAGAGCCGCGGCACGATGTTCGGGGTCTTTTTTTTGCTGGCAGTGATCGTTTTTGTTCTCGGAGGCATCGGCACGACGGCGATCGTATGGGCGAGACGAGCCAAGAATCTGGAACGTCCGTGACCGTCGCCGAAAACGTCCGGGACGTGGAAGCGCGGATCGGCGAGGCGGCCAAAAAATCGGGAAGGTCCCTGAAAGACGTGACGCTGGTGGCGGTCACGAAAGGTTTCGGAGCCGATGCCGTACTGGCGGCGCGCGAGGCCGGCGTGAAAGTGTTCGCCGAGAACCGCGTCCAGGAAGCCCAGGAAAAAGTTGCCGCCGTGCCGGCCGAATGGCACATGGTCGGGCACCTTCAATCGAACAAGGTCGAGGCGGCGCTCGGCCTCTTCAGCCTGATCCAATCGGTGGACACG
>CAZCVC010000212.1:0-360 GCA_964502045.1 uncultured Planctomycetia bacterium
GTCGCGTCGACGTGCGTGTAGTCGGTCGTGACGTCCGGATATTCCCTGGCGAGCTCGTTGAACGTGCGCTCCCAGAGGTCCCAGGCATAGGTCAGAACGTTGGTTTTGCCGCAGAGCGTGAGCTTCTTTCTCTTGTTGCGCTTGCGGGTGAATTCGAACGCGTAGCGGAGGCAGCGCTCGACGCCCTTGCGGGTGTTGCGCGAGATCTGCACGGCGACTTCGTTTTTCTTTCCCTTGTTGATGAACTCGCCTTCGCCGACGTAGAGGCCTTCGTTGTTTTCGCGCACGACGACGAAGTCGATCTCCTCGGGGCCCTTGTCCTTGAGCGGCGTCCACACACCGGGATAGAGCTTCACCGGA
>CAZCVC010000212.1:370-2822 GCA_964502045.1 uncultured Planctomycetia bacterium
GCGCGCCTTGAGAAGCAGGCCCTTTTCGATGATGCCGGGCTTCACGTCGGGGTGTCCGACGGCGCCGAGCAGGATCGCGTCGTATTTCTTCAGGCCGTTCATCTCGGCGTCCGTGAGGACTTTGCCGGTCTTCAAATAACGCTCCCCGCCGTAATCGAGCGGCGTCAGGTCCAGCTTGTAGCCGTTGTTCTTCGAGGACGCGGCCAGAACTTTCAGCGCTTCCTTCGTGACTTCGGGGCCGGTGCCGTCGCCGCCGATGACGGCGATCTTGTAAGCGCGGGACTTCTTTTCGTTTTTCATGTCTGTCGTCTTTCGCGTTAAGGTTGGCATGATATTATTCGATCGCTTTCGCGGTCGCGACCCGGCCCTCCGTCGGGCTCGAGGCGTTGGCGTGCAGTTTTTTCTCCATGCGGCCGGCTTCGAACGCGAGCCTTCCCGCACGGACGGCCAGCTTCATCGCTTCGGCCATTTTTACCGGATCTTTCGCGGCCGCGATGGCCGTATTCATCAAAACCCCGTCGACGCCGAGCTCCATCGCGATCGTGGCGTCCGAGGCCGTGCCGACGCCGGCGTCGATGATCACCGGAATCTTCACTTTTTCGAGCAGGAGCCGGATGTTGAGCCGGTTCTGGATGCCCTGCCCCGAACCTATCGGGGCCGCCAGCGGCATCACGCAGGCCGCGCCGGCGTCTTCCAGCCTTTTGGCCATGATCGGGTCGTCGGTCGTGTAGGGCATGACCGTGAAACCTTCTTTCACCAAAATTTTCGTGGCTTCCAGAAGTCCCAGCACGTCCGGCATCAGCGAAACTTCGTCGCCGATGACCTCGAGCTTGACCAGCGGAGTGCCGCATGCCTCACGCCCCATCCGGGCCACGCGAAGCGCGTCCTCAACGGTGTAACAGCCGGCGGTGTTAGGAAGAAGAATATACTTTTTGGGGTCCACAAAATCAAGCAAAGACTCTTTGCTGCGGTCGAGGTTCACGCGTCGCACGGCGACCGTGACTATGTCGGCCCCGGAGGCCGCCAGCGCGGCTTCCATCTGCTTGAACGTCGCGTATTTGCCGGTGCCGACGATGAGACGGGACTTGAGAAAATGCGGGCCGATCTTCAGGCCTTCGGTAACGCTCATGAGGCTTCTACGACAGCTCCCTTTTCGACGACGACGATCCCTTTCTCGGTCACGTGGAAACGCTTGCGGTCGAGCTCGGGGTCGTAGCCGATCGAGGCGTTGGGCATGATCTTCGCGTGCTTGTCGACGATCGCATTCTTGATCTTCGCGTAGCGGCCGACCTCGACGCTTTCCAGCAGCAGGCTGTTCTCGACTTCGGCGTAGCTGTTCACTCGCACGTTCGGCGAAAGAACGGAGCGGCGGACGGATCCGCCGGACACGATGCAGCCGTCGGCGATCATCGAGTCGAGCGCTTCGCCGCGGCGGCCGCCGGTCAATTGGTTGTTGAACACGAACTTCGCCGGAGGATACTGCAGCTGGTGCGTGCGTATCGGCCAGTCGCGGTCGTAGAGGTTGAACTGCGGGCTCACGTTCACGAGGTCCAAGTTGGCGTCGTAGTAGCCGTCGAGCGTCCCGACGTCGCGCCAGTACATCGCCTCTTTCGCCTGCTCATCGATGAAATTGTAGGACATGATCTTGCGTGCGCCCTTCTGGATCATCTGCGGGATCACATTCTTGCCGAAATCATGCTGGCTGTCGTCATTCTTGGCGTCTACGATGAGCTCCTCTTCGAGCACTTTGCGGTCGAAAATGTAAATGCCCATGGATCCATTGATCTGCGTGGCGTCGCCGGGGATCGTCTTCGGCGTCTTCGGTTTTTCATCGAAACCGACGACGAGGCCTTTCTCGTCCGTCTCGATCACGCCGACGTAAGGGCTCTCCTCCACGGGCATCGGCACGACGGCGATCGTCAGCGCGGCGCCGGAAGCGCGGTGGCAGTCGATCATTTTGTTGTAGTCCATTTTATAAACGTGGTCGCCGGCGAGAATCAGCACCTGGTCGGGGTTTTCGATCTCGATCGAGTAGAGGTTCTGGTAGATCGCGTCGGCGGTGCCCTGATACCAGTGTTCGTCGATGCGCTGCTGCGCCGGAACGACGTCGATGTACTCGCCGACCTCGGCGTTCAGAATGTTCCAGCCCATGCGGATGTGGCGCGACAGCGACATGGATTTGTATTGCACGAGGATGTGGATCTGGCGCAATCCCGAATTGATGCAATTGGAAAGCGTGAAATCGATGATGCGATAAATGCCGCCGAACGGCACGGCGGGCTTGGCGCGGTCCTTGGTGAGAGGAAACAGCCGCTCGCCTTTGCCGCCGGCCATAACGAATGTGAGAAGTTTTTTCATATAAGTGATTGCTTCAGATTAAGTTAGGGGAAAAATACTGGCTTTTATTATAGACGCTTGGCGGGGCTATTTCAAGGAATTCGGGAGAGAGAGT
>CAZCVC010000213.1:0-2821 GCA_964502045.1 uncultured Planctomycetia bacterium
CGCCGTCCTCACCCGATGAAAAAGAGAGCGCTTTTGTTATGTGCGCTCATTTTCGCGATCGTCCCGGCCTCGGCCGCAACGTCCAATTTTTCCACCAAAAATCTGAAAACCCAACCGGTCGTGCTGGAAAAACCGTCGGGAGAGTATGTCGTCGGCGAGAGGCTTTATTACGAAGTTTCGTGGATGGGCGTCAACATCGGCTACGGCGAGATCGAGATGAAGGAAATGACCGTCATCAACGGCCGCGAGGCCTATCACGTCGTCGCCGTCGCGCGCACCAATGAGTTCCTTTCGAAGCTTTACCCGGTCCGGGACGAGGCGCACAGCTGGATCGACGCCAAAACCTTTCATTCGCTTAAATTCCGCAAAGTCCTCTCGGAGGGGCGCTATCGCGCCGACGAACAGGTCGAATTTTTTCCCGAACAGAAAAAAGGGCGCTACCGCTCCAACAAGAACGGCACCGAAAAAGACTTCGACATTCCCGGCGACGTCCACGATATTTTGAGCGCTTTCTGCTGGTTCCGTCTCCAGGATGCCCGGCCGGGGCTCCCCGTGAAGACCATCGTCAACAGCGAGGAAAAAAACTGGGACCTGGAAGTCAAACCGCTGGGCCTGGAGACCAAGGAGATCCGCGGCCTCGGGCCGGTCGGGACCCTGCGCGTCGAACCGGTGACGCGCTTGAAGGGTATTCTCTACGACCGCGGACGAGCCTGGGTCTATTTCACGGCCGACCGGTCGCGCCGGCCCGTCTGGTTCCGTCTCCAGACTCCTTACGGTCCCGTGAACGCCGTGATTGACGCCAAAGCCTCCAAGCTCACCCAAAGCCCGCCCATATAGAGACTTAAACTTAATAGGGCGGATTCATTGACACCCCTCGGGTCGGGTGCTAAAATTAACAGTCTTTCCTACATAATCACATGCAAAAAAAAGATTTCCAACGGATTCGGCGGATAGTTTCCGCATTTAACAAGGCCCGGGTGCTGGTCGTCGGCGACCTGATCCTGGATGAGTTTATCTGGGGCACCGTCTCGAGGATATCGCCTGAAGCGCCGGTGCCCGTGGTATGGGTGGACCGGGAAAATTTCATGCCCGGCGGCGCCTCCAACGTCGCCAACAATATCCGCGCGCTGGGCGGCGAAGTCTCGCTGGCCGGCGTGGTGGGGGACGATCCGAAGGGAGAGGTGCTGCAGGGGCTGCTTCGCAAGCGCGGCATCCAGTGCGACGGCATTTTCGCCGACAAGCACCGCCCGACGACGCAGAAGACGCGCGTCATCGCGCATCACCAGCAGGTCGTGCGTATCGACCGCGAGGTGGTCAAGCCCGTCGCCGAAGAGACGTTGAAAGCGATCGTCCGTCACGTCGCCGAGCGCATCAAGTCGATCGACGCGCTGATCATCGAGGACTACGGCAAAGGCGTGATCGTGCCGGCGTTGCTGCGTGAGATCGTGCGCGTCGCGCGCAAGCACAAAAAGATCATCACGGTCGACCCGAAAGAGACACATTTTTCGTATTACCGCGGCGTCACGACGCTGACGCCCAACCATCACGAGGCCGCCGCGATGGTCGGTTTCAAGATCAAGGACGACGCGTCGCTCGAGCGCGCAGGCCGCAAGATGATACAGAAACTGCGCTGCGAGACCGCGCTGATCACGCTCGGCGAGAACGGCATGGCGATATTTCAGGACGGAAAGAAGATGATCAAGATCCCGACGATCGCGCAGGAAGTGTTCGACGTGTCTGGCGCAGGCGATACCGTGATCAGCACGTACACGCTCGCGCGCGCGGCCGGGGCCAACGCGGTCGAGGCGGCGCACATCTCGAATTGCGCGGCCGGCATCGTGGTCGGCAAGGTCGGCGTGGCCGTGACCAGCCGGGAAGAACTCATTGCACGCATTCAAAAGGAGCTCGAAAAATAATGATGGAAGCGGTCGGAGTCATCCCGGCGCGTTACGCGTCGACGAGGTTCGAGGGCAAGGTCATCAAGGACCTCTGCGGCAAGCCCGTGATCCAGCACGTCTACGAGCGTGCGAAAAAAGCCAAGATGCTGGACGAACTCATCATCGCCGTCGACGACGAGCGCGTGATGCGCGTGGTCGAGGGGTTCGGCGGCAAGGCCGTGTTCACGTCGAAGCAGCATACGACCGGCACGGACCGGCTCGCCGAGGTCGTGAACGCCATCGACGTGAAGTACGTCGTCAATATCCAGGGCGACGAACCGCTGATCAACCCGATGGTCATCGACGACCTTGTGCGCGCGATGCAGAAAGACAAGGAAATATCGATGGCGACGGTCGTAAAAAAAAGCTTTTCCGAGGACGAGTTCCGCAGCCCGGACGTCGTGAAGGCGATCCTCGACGACGAAAATTTCGCGATGTATTTTTCACGCTCGCCGGTGCCGTCGCTGCTGAAGCCCGGCGTCGAAGGCGCTTATTTCTTCAAGCACCTGGGCATCTACGCCTACAGCAAAGATTTTCTTTTCACGTTCAAGAAACTGCCGGTGTCCTACCTGGAAAAAGGCGAGCGCCTGGAGCAGATGCGCGCGCTTGAAAACGGCTACAAGATAAAAGTGATCGAAACCAAGTTCGAGACGGTGGGCGTGGACACCCCGGCCGACCTCGAGCTGGCAAAAATGATCATGGCCAAGGAGCAAAATGCCTAGATACATCTTCATCAGCGGCGGTGTGGTTTCGAGTCTCGGAAAAGGTATCGTTTCTGCGTCGGTAGGAAAACTGCTCGAAGCCAGGGGACTGCGCGTGCTTTTGATGAAATGCGACCCGTATCTGAACGTCGACCCCGGCACGATGAGCCCGTACCAGCACGG
>CAZCVC010000214.1:0-2814 GCA_964502045.1 uncultured Planctomycetia bacterium
CCGTGGCGGGGCTGGCCGCATTCGCGCCCGCGTTCCTGCCGGAGCGCGTATTTTTGCCCGGCGAGGGCAGGAGTTTACGCCAAAAGATATCGTTTTATGCCGAGGAGCTTTTCTGGGTCTCGTTTGTCGCGACGTTCGTCACTCTGCCGGTGACGGTGCAGAATTTTTACATCGTCACGCCGGCGTCGCTGGCGGCGAACATGATCGTCGTTCCGCTTTCGTTCGGGCTGTTTTTCTGCGGCGCACTTTATTTCCTGACATTCTGGTGGGTGCCGAAGGCGGTCCTTTTCCTGCCGCTGGCGATGAAGTTCATGATGGAGCTCTTCACGCGCTCGCTGGCCTGGATCGCGGACTGGCCGCTGGGCTGCATCACGGTCGGAAAACTCCACCCGTTTCTATGGATCGTTCTCGCGGCCGGCATTTTTTATTTTTTCACGGATAAGAGGATCAAAAACGCGTCCGTACGCGCGGCGGCGCTCTTTCTGTTCGCGCTGAACGTCTTTCTTTTTCAGGACGTCTCGCGCCATTTCGAACGGCGCTTCGCGATGACGGTGCTCGACGTGGGGCAGGGGGACGCGATCTATTTGGAGTTTCCCGGCGGCGGCAGCCTTCTGATGGACGCCGGCCGAGGCGAGGGATTCGACCAGGCCCGCCGCAGCGTCGTGCCGTTCCTCAAATACAAAGGCGTGCGCGAGCTCGACGCATTCGTGATCAGCCACCCGCAGTCCGACCACGTCGGCGGCTTGAGTGCCGTCCTGAAGGAAACGCGCGTCAGGAACGTCATCGGCCCGGGAAAGCCCTACGACTCGGCACTGTATCGTAGATTGCGGAACGAGATCGCCGACGAAAGATCAGTTTCGTGGGTAGGGGAACGCGGCGCGCGTCTCGTGGGCTTCGAAGGCGTCTCGATCGACGTGCTAAATCCCGATCCCGGCCCCGAAAGCTCGAAAAATATCAACCAGGATTCGGTCGTGCTGAAGATCACACACGGCAGCACCTCATTTCTTCTGACAGGCGACATCGAGGGCGCCGCGATGCGGAAAATTCTCCTGAGCGGCGCCGATGTCCGGGCCGACGTGTTGAAAGTGCCGCATCACGGCGCCAAGCTCGACGCGAACGGCCTGAGATTCGTGCGCTCGGTCGCGCCGGCGCTCAGCCTCATCAGCGTCGGCGAAAACAATCCTTACCGGCACCCCCGGCCGGAAACGCTGGCGATGCTGGCGGCCATTCCCGGCAACCGTCTTTTTCGCACCGACCGCGAAGGTGCCGTGACTCTGGTTTCCGACGGCCGGAAGATCGTGTACTCTCCGAATTGACCTCCGGAAATATCCGCCGGGCGATGTTCGCTTCGCAGAGCGCTTATCCCTTCTTATGCTTGCCCCGCTTCTCCTTCATCTTTTCCTTGAGCTCTTTCATGATCTCGTCGAACTTCGCGGTCTGTTCGGGCGTTAGAATCGCCGCGATCTTGTCGTGGCTTTCCTTCCGCGCAGCATCGCGTTTGACCTTTTCCGCTTCGAAAAGGTCCTTCAGCTTGGTCGCCTGGTCGTCGTTCAGCCCGAGCTTTTCCTTCAGCCGCTCTATCTTCTTTTCAGGCCCGCCTCCGTCGGGATTGTCTCCATCCTCGAACGCGTGAATGGCCGGTGCCAGCGTCAGCGAGAGCGCAGCAAGCAGTGCCAATAGTCCATTTCTTTGCAGTTTCATTTTTTTCCTCCTGTTAACTGATTTAATATGACCCTACTTTCCGTCTTCAACAGTTAGACGCCGCCAAAAAGCAAAAGTGTCGCATTATTTGCTATAATGCTTCAGATTTAACCTATAACCCGGGAGCATCAATGAACTTTAAGCGCATAGCCGTTTTTTTCCTGATCTTCCTCGCAATATTCAGCCTCTTCTATTTCTACGGCATGGTTTGGCAGGCGAAACTGCTATCGCATGCCGAGCCGGTCAAGGCAGGCCTGAGAGCGCACATCGTCCAAAAGGGATTCCACCTGAGACATGGCGTCGTGTATTATCCGTTCATCCGTTATAAGTACGAGATCAAAGGCTCATTTTACTACAGCGACCGCATACGCACGCCGATGTCGCCCTGGCGCTTCGTTTTCCCGCTCTTTTGGCAGCGCGAAGACCTGCATTTTCCCACGCGCCCCGCGGCCAAGGAATACAACAGGAAATACAATCTCAATAAGCCTGTCCAGGCGCTGGTCAATCCCGATTTCCCGGACGACGCCTTCACCGAAAGACATGCTGATTACGCGCCGATGCAGATCCTCGGCCATTACGTCATAGCGTCCATCCCGCTGCTGCTCCTGGCGGTGATCATCGATGCGCTGCTGCGATTCCGATTGCCCCCAAGCAGGAGGCAAAGGCGAAGGGCCGCGCTCGCCGCCAGGGCCGCCGCCTCCGGCGAGGCGCCGAAATTGGACGGAATTCGATAGCTTTTCCCATCCGCAAACGGGGCATCTGCAGGCGACGGCCGCCCGTTTTAATAACGGAACTTAGTACCTAACTCACCATAAGGACTTAGTGCCAACCCACCATCACCCGCAGCGGACGAGCCACTCACTTCTTTAATTAAATTCTAGCAATTCTATTTAAAATACGTTAAAATAATGCTAAATTAATTTATTTCAAGGATGGAAAAATTTTGATTACTAAATCACAATCTGTGGGGTTATTCCTGGATGATCACACACTATGGGCCGCATGTGTGGAGGTTCCTGCGATCGGCGGCCCACCCAAATTTAAAGCTTCCTTTAAATATGACCTTCTCAGTATCCCCGAGGAAACTACCCCCAAGATGTATTTCCTTTCCGA
>CAZCVC010000215.1:0-2797 GCA_964502045.1 uncultured Planctomycetia bacterium
GGCGGTACCGCGGAAATGGCCGTCATTTCGCTGGCCGGCATTGTGTTTTCGCGATCGATCCGCATCGGCGGCGACGAGATGGACCAGGCCATCATCGAGCACGTAAAAAAGACCTACAACCTGATGATCGGCGAGAGGACGGCCGAAGAGATCAAGATCAAGATAGGCTCCGCCTATCCGCTGGACGAAGAGCTTTCGATGGAGATCCGCGGCCGCGACCTCGTGTCGGGACTGCCGAAGATGGTGAAGATCACCTCCGAAGAAGTGCGTGAAGCGCTTGCCGAACCAATTCAGTACATCATCGAGGCTGTGCGCGTGACGCTCGAGCGCACGCCGCCGGAGCTCTGCGCGGACCTGATCGACCGCGGCATCGTGATGGCCGGCGGCAGTTCGCTGATCCGCGGACTCGACAAACTTATTTCCGAAGAGACGGGCCTGCCCGTGCACGTGGCCGAAAACCCGCTGATCTGCGTGGCGATGGGGACCGGAAAGATCTTGAGCGAAATCAATTACCTCCGCCGTGTGACCGTTTCCGCCAACCGCTCCACCGAAAACTAAGCTCACCCCATGGGCTCCGAGACCAGGCCCAGACGCTTTATTTGGCTGGCCGGTCTCTCCGTCGTCCTTCTCGTCGCCGCTCCTGTCAGTTTTTCCGCTACGCTTCGCGGCGGACTTTTTTCGCTGATGCGGTTTCCGCTGAGCCTTTCGAGCGCGGTTGCCCGGACCGTGGATGACCTTCTTCATTTCCGCCGCAATGCCGACGAGAGCCGCGCCTGGCGGCAGATGCGATCCAAGGACGAAATGGACATCATCCGCTCCCGGGAGATACTCGCCGAAAACGACCGTCTGGCGAAGCTGCTGGAGCTGAAGCCCTCGGCCGCGCGCGGCACCGAGAAGGTCCTTTACGCGCGTGTAATCGCGCGTTCGCCGCTGGCGTGGAACGGGACGTTTTGGATCGACAAGGGTTTCGCGGACGGCATGCGCGAAAACATGCCCGTGTTCACCGGCGAGGCGCTGATCGGCAAGATCCTCGAGGTCTTGCCAGGCGCCTCGAAAGTGCTCCTCTTGACGGACCCCAACTGCAAGATCGGCGTCATGGTCCAGAGAACGCGCGAGCAGGGAGTCATGTTCGGCGTTCTTTCCGGCGAGTGCCGCATGAAATACCTTTCCGTGGATGCCGATGTGAAACCAGGCGACCGCGTCGAAACGGCCGGGCTCGGCGTCTTTTTTCCGAAAGGCATTCCGGCCGGCACGGTCACGAAAGTATGGAAGGAGCCGGGACAGATCTATAAGGTCGCGCAGGTGAAGCCGCTGGCCGAACTCAGCAAAATCGAAGAAGTCGCCGTCATCGACGTGCGCTAAAAAAAACGGCCGATCATGAATTCAAAAAAAATAATCCCGTTTTTCTGGGTATTCGTGCTGTTCCTCGCGCAGAACGCGCTAGGCGCGGCGTTCCCGCAGAAAACACCCGTCTTTCTGCTCGTCGCGGTGCTTTTCTACGCGCTTTCGGAAGGTCCGCTGTTCGGCGCCGCGCTCGGCGCTTTCGCGGGACTGCTTCTGGAGATCTTCGGCCACGGCCGGATGGGCGCCGAGATGCTGGTTTTTTCGGCGGCAGGGCTCATCTTCGGACAGACGGCCCGCACGTTTTTCCGTGAAAGCCTTCTCTCGCAGTTCCTTTTCCCGGTCCTGGCGTTTTATTTCGTCGTCGTGTCGCGCTTCGCCATCGATCAGGCGGTTTCGGGGGCCGGGTTCGATCTTTCGACGGCCGCCGCCGTGCTGATGCCTTACGACGTCGCGATGGTCTTCGCGTCGGCGCCGGTCGTCTTTTTTTTCCTGAGAAAAGTTTCCTATGCCGAAAGCCGCAGGTAGGTAAACGCCGCCGATGGCCTATCCGAAAGCGGAGTTGAAGGCCGGCCGACTCACGCTGATCTTGTTCGCGCTTTTCGCGGTGGTGCTGGGCAACCTTTTCCGCCTGCAGGTGCTGAACGGCGCCTATTACCGCGATCTCTCCGCAAAGAACAGGCTGCGCGTGCTGTATCTGGAGCCGCCGCGCGGAAAGATCCTTGACCGGTTCGGCCGCCTGCTGGCTTCCAGCCGTCTCTCCTATAACGTGACCGTGATCCCCCGCGAAAATAAAAATATGATCCGCGAAACGATCGAAGTGATCAGTCCCGTGCTGGGCGAAGATCCCGAAGATCTCGAGGCGATGTTCAAAAGGCGCAAGCCCGGCGCCTACCAGTCCGTGATGCTGGCCGAAGACATCGCGCCGGCCCAGGCCCTGGCGATCGAGGAGATGGTCGACACGATGCCCGGCGTGCAGATCGAGACGCGCCCGCAGCGCGAATACCCGTACGGGGCCGCTGCCGCGCATATCATCGGGTTCACCGGCCCGATGAGCCCGGCGGAAAAGGACGAGCTCGACGACGCACAATACCGTTCGACCGATTGGGTGGGACGGGAAGGCGTGGAAAAATATTACGAGGATTACCTGCACGGCCGCTCGGGCGGCGTGCAGATGGAAGTCAATAGCCGGGGGAGATTCTTGAGGGCGCTCGGTATGCGCGAGCCGAAAGAAGGTCATGATCTCCAGTTGACCATCGACGCCGAGCTACAGCGGCACGTGAGCGCGCTCATCGAGAACAAAAAAGCGTCCGTGATCGTGATGGAGCTCGCCGAAGGCGGCGTGCTAGCGATGAGCAGCGCGCCGTCTTTCGATCCAAACCTGTTCGCCTCCGTGCGCGGGCGGAAAAAAGTCGGAAAATCTCTCGAAGACTAGTGATCTCCGATGATCTACCTC
>CAZCVC010000216.1:0-2749 GCA_964502045.1 uncultured Planctomycetia bacterium
GATCTTGCCCGCGTGCTTTCGCGCGAAGTCGAGCTTCACGTAGATCTTCGCGCCTTCGAAATCAAAGTCTTCGAGATCTTCGATGATGAGCCAGTCGGCCGGGGCCGCGGTCAACAGCTCTTTGAAGAACGGCGAATCGTAAAAGTTTTTCAGGCAGGCCGACGCCTCGTCGTGGATCTTTTTCCAGGTGTCGTCGCTGACCGGCTTGTCGTATTCATGCTCGAACAGGCCCAGGTTGCGTTTCGGGTCTTCATAATATTTTTTCGTCTTCGAGGAGCGGTAGCCGGCGCGCATAAGCTCGGTGAGGCGCGCGGAGGCCTCTTCGTACGGCACCGGACGGCCCGAACGCATGGACTTCAGCACGTCCTCGATCACGTGATGGACGGTCTCCCCTTTCCAGGCCCAGCGATTCTTGATGTTCTTCAGCACGTACGCCATGCGGATGTCTTCGGGCGAAGTCTTGTCCCAGCCTCCCCACGAGGCGTATTTGTCGTAAAAATATTTGCGCTGGCAGTCGCGGAACTGCTCGTCGCGGGACTTGGACCAGGAAAAAACGTTCTCGAGCATAACCGTCATTTGGGAGGTCCCGGTTTTTTCTTTTCAGGGAGAGGTTCGTCGGAAGGAAGAGCGTTCATGATGAGCTTGCCCCACATCGAAGCGATGCCGTTCAGCGAATTACGCACGCCCCGCTGTTCATAGTCCGCCTCCTCGGGGCCGCGGGCGGGCGGGTATTTCTTATGTTCGGGCGCGCCCGGATGATCGATGACGAAATTGTCGGCTGAAAGCGGTGTCGCCCATAAAAGAAGGAGCAGGAAAAAACTGAAGAATTTTTTCACGGCTTGAACAGAAGCGCGTCCGAGAGTTTTTTCGCCATCGCGTCGCCGACAAGCTGGCGCACGAGTTCGAGCGAAAACTCCATCGCCGTGCCGGGGCCGCGGCTCGTGACGAGCTTACCGTCGAGGACGACGCGGTCTTCGCGGAAGAGAATGTTGGGATTCAGGTCTTTTTCGTAGCCCGGATAGCAGGTCATTTTTTTGCCCTCGAGCATGCCGGCCTGGCCGGTCAGCACGAGCGCCGGCGCGGCGCAGATGGCGGCGACGATCTTGTCGTTCTTGCGGACGCGCTCGACGAGCGCGGAGACGGCCGGGGAATTTTTCAGATTTTCGGCGCCCGGAAGTCCGCCGGGCAGGATCACCATGTCGGGGACACCCGTGTAATCTTCGAGGCGGGTGTCAGCGGTGAGACGCACGCCGCGCGAACCCTTCACGTCGGTCGTTCCGACGCCCGCGATGATGACTTCGACGCCGGCGCGGCGGAGCACGTCGATGGGCGTGATCGCCTCGATCTCTTCGAAGCCTTCCGCCAGCACGATCACCGCCGTTTTGCGTGTCATTTAGAGAATTCCCTTTTCGAGCCAGGCGTATTTGCCGTCGAGGTAGCGGCGGCCAACTTTGTAGATCATTTTATCGTCATTGCGCCGCTGGGCGTCGAATTCGCGTCGGATGCGGAGCACCGCCTCCTTACAGAACAGGTCCGCCAGCTCGTCGGGGCCCTGGTCCGACGGGTCCAGTGAGAGTAGCGACGCGGCCCGCGAGCAGGCCGCTGCCATCGCGAAGAGGTCCGTGCCGATATTGACGAACCTCGCGAGCAATTGCTGCTTTTTTTCGAGGCCCTGCTGATGGCGCGCCATCGCGTGGAAAAGTTCGCGCGCGAGCTGGTGGCTCGTTTTTTCGACGTACGTGATGTGGCGCCGTATGTTTCCGGAAACTTTCGCGTAATTTCTCCAGCGGCCGAGATAGACCCACTGCCGCGGGTACCAGAACGCGTAATGCCAGCCCATTGAAACGGCACCCTTCAGTTTCTTGTCCATGGGCGTCTTCGGGTTGAGCAGAGGAAATATCCGCCGCAGGTGCGGGTCCATCGCCTCGCGCGCGATGAAAAGGCGCATGATCTCGCTCGTGCCTTCGATAATAAGGTTGATGCGCGTATCGCGCATCAGACGTTCGGCCGGGATCGGCTCTTCCCCGCGCGCTTTCAACGAATCGGCTGTCTCGTAGCCGCGGCCGCCGCGGATCTGCACGGTGTCGTCGGCGATGCGCCAGGCGCATTCGGTGCAGAACAGCTTCGCCATCGCGGCCTCGAGGCGCACGTCACTGCCGCCGCGGTCCACCATCGCGGACGTGAGCCACGTCACGGCGTCCATCGCGAACGTGTTGGCGGCCATCATGGAAATTTTCGAAGTGACGGCCTCGTGCTGGCCGATGGGCGCGCCCCACTGCACGCGCTCGTTGGCCCATTTACGCACGATGCGGAGCGACGTCTTGGCCATCGCTGTACAAGCGGCCGGCACGGTCATGCGGCCCGTGTTCAAAGTGATCAGCGCGAGCTTCAGGCCCTGGCCGGTGCCCCAAAGAATGTTTTCCTTCGGCACTTTCACGTTCGTAAAGCGGAGCAGTCCGTTCTGGATGCCTCTTAAACCCATGAAACTGCAGCGGTGCACGACTTCGAAGCCGGGCATGCCTTTTTCGACGATGAACGCCGTGATCTGCGTTTTTTCTTTTCCATGCACGACCTTCGGCGGCGTTTTCGCCATCACGATGAGCACGTCGGCAATGGTCCCGTTGGTGCACCAGAGTTTCACGCCGTTGATCAGGTAATGGTTGCCGTCAGGCGTCGGCGTCGCGGTGGTGCCCATCTTGGCGGGGTCGGAGCCGACTTCGGGCTCGGTCAGCGCGAACGCGGACACGGC
>CAZCVC010000217.1:0-2738 GCA_964502045.1 uncultured Planctomycetia bacterium
AAGATCGTCTCCAACCCGATGGACGAGATCGCCTGGACGCGCGCGCTGACGCTTCAGCCGGGCATCGGCGCCGGCTACGCGGAAAAAATATTCCAGGAAGTCGAGAAGACGAAAGGCGACCTGGCCGCCGCCTCCTCGCCGGATTTCGGCGCGAACCTTCCGCCGCGCGTGCGTGACGGGTTCGGCGGCTTCAAAAAGATCCTTCGCAGTCTCGTGAAGGAAGACCTGAAGAGCCATCCTGACATGCTGATCGAGGAGGTGCTCGACAAGGGCTACAACAAGCACGTGCTCATGAATTTCGAGAATGCGCAGGACCGCCTCGAGGACCTGCGTGAGCTCGTCAACTTTGCGCACACGTACAAAGACTTGAAGGATTTTCTCGCTGATGCGACACTGCGCGAAGGTTTCCGCGGCGAGAGCTTCGCGGAGGCCGGCGGGGCCGAAGAGCCGTTCGACCCGCTGATCCTTTCGACGATACACCAGGCCAAGGGCCTCGAGTGGCGCGCCGTGTTCGTGATCGCGCTTTCTGAGGGGCTTTTCCCGCACGTGAAATCGATGGGTTCGGAAGACCAGCTCGAAGAAGAGCGCCGCCTGTTCTACGTCGCGGCCACGCGCGCCAAAGAAGAGCTCGCGCTGATCCATCCGATGACGCGCTTCGACTACCAGGCCGGCACCGTGATCAGCCGGCCGTCCCTGTTCGTCGCAGAATTGCCCTCTTCGGTCTATGACGAGATAGAAATCGAAGAGAGCGACGAAGAAAAAACGATCTACGTGGATTGACATGAACAAAAAAGCTGCACTTTTCACCGCCATTTTTGTCGTCGCTATCGACCTGATCGGCTTCGGTATCGTGCTGCCCGGCCTCGAGGCTTACGCCGCAGGAATGAACGCCTCACCGTTGTTCGCCGGGCTGATCTACAGCTCTTACTCACTGGCGCAGCTCTTTTTTTCCCCGATTTGGGGTTCGCTGTCCGACCGTATCGGTCGCAGGCCCGTGATGATGATTTCCACGCTCGGCGCGTCGGTCTCGTATCTGATCTTTGCGTTCTCCTCGTCGCTCTGGATGCTCCTTTTCTGCCGTGCTTTCGCCGGCATGATGGCCGGCAACATCGCGACGGCGCAGGCCTATGTTGCCGACGTCACTGAGGAGAAGGACCGCGTGCGCGGCATGGGGCTTATCGGCGCGGCGTTCGGCATCGGCTTCGTGATCGGGCCGGCGCTCGGAGGGATCGTGCTGAACACCGTTCCCGTCGCCCCGTTCCGCACGATCGGATTTGTGGCGGCCGCGCTTTCGGCGCTGAGTTTTTTTCTCGTCGTGTTCTGCCTTCCGGAGCCGGTGCGCGCGGAGCGGGCGGGGTTGGGGCGGGTCGTCAAGCTCTCGGTTTTCAGCGCAGGCTTCTGGAAACACATCAACGAGCTCCACGTACGAAGCGGCGGCGTCTTCTGGGGCCTGGCATCCTGCATCTTCCTGATCGCGCTCGGGCAGGCCAGCATCTACGTCGCGTTCCCTTATTTCTGCCGCGTGAAACTCGGGCTTCCGGTTGCGGCGGTTTACCATCAGTACATTCTCATGGGGTTCATTACGATCGTGATCCAGGGAGGCTTGATCCGCCAGCTCGTCAAACGTTCCTCGGAGCGGAAACTTTTTTTGACCGGCGCGCTTTTGATGGGCTTGGGGCTCGCGGCCCTGCCGTTCTCCCGCGAGTTGAACGGACTGACTGCGGCGCTTTTCGTGATGACGGTCGGCGCGAGCCTCGCGCTGCCGACGCTGATGAGCCTTGTCTCCAAACAGTCGTCGCCCGAAAACTACGGCCTGACGATGGGCATTTCGCAGAGCTTCGCCGCAATGGCGCGCGCGATCGGGCCATCCTGGGGCGGAGCGCTGCTGGGAGTCTCTTTTCGCGCGCCTTTCGTGGCTACCGGTGCGCTAGTCCTCCTCAGCCTGTGGCTCGCCAGACCGCGGTCACATTGACAGCCGCCCTCGCATTTGACATAATTTTACGATTCCGATGACAGAAAAAACACTGAACCCCGCACGAAAACTTTTCTTCGGCCTCTTCGTCTTTCCGCTCGTGATCGCGGTAGGCATGGCGCTGCTGCTTTGCTCTGTCGTGCTTCTCACCAGCGAAGAAGAGACGCCCGAAACGCTGATCAGCGCGATCAAATCCGGCACGCCGGCCAAGCGCTGGCAGAAGGCGTTCGAGCTGTCGAACGAGCTGAATCAAAAGCGCGCGCGGGGCGTCCGCGACGAAGGGCTGATGAAGGAGATCATCTACATCCTCAACGACACCGCCCACTACGACGCGCAGACGCGCAGCTACATGGCGATGGCGCTCAGCCACTTCGACAAGGCCGCCGCGGCGCCGGCGTTGTCCGCGGCCCTGAAGACCCAGGAACAGGAAGTCGCGATCGCGGCGATGTGGTCGCTCGGCATCCTAAGCGTTTCCGAGGCCGCGCCGCAGATCGAGGCGTCCCTGGCCTCCGACAAGCCCGAGCTTCGTAAAATGACCGCTTATGTCCTCGGCGGTCTCGGCGTAAAAACGTCGGCCGGAAAGATCCGTACTCTTTTGAACGACCCGGTCAACGACGTCCGCTGGAACGCGGCGCTCGCGCTCGCGCGCCTCGGCGATACCTCCGGCTTCGACGTGCTTAAAAAAATGACGGGAAGAGGAGAGTTCGCGCAGCTCGGCATGCCGGAAGCCCAGGTCGAGGCCGTCATGATCAACGCGATCAAAGGA
>CAZCVC010000218.1:0-2695 GCA_964502045.1 uncultured Planctomycetia bacterium
TATTTTTCTGCTGGTAGTAGAATCCCAAGAGCTGGTGCGTGGATTCGGAGCGGAATTCCTGGGCCCGCGCCGCGTGCAGCGGAACGTAGGCGTCGTCGGGCCTGCCTTCCCGGAGGCTCGCCAGCGCCAGCTGCTGGTAGCCGTAAAATCGGTAAGGCGTCGGCGTCTGCGACAGCAGCGTGTAATAGCGGTGCGCGTCGTTGTAGATCTCGTTGCGCTGCCAGGTGCGGAAAGAGATGAAGCCGAAAAAAAGCGCGTAGGCCGTGAAAAAAACGGCGGCGGTTTTTTTGCGGCCGCACTCGATCACGGCGCGGATCAGCATGCCCAGGAGCAGGAAGAGACCCAGCGACGAGATGCAGATGAAATGCTCGGCCCACTTCGGATACACGCGCATGATCTGGAAATGCGGCGCGAGTCCCACGAGAAAGATCGACATGCCGACGAACGCCAGGCCCCGGTACCGGAGCGCCAGGAGCCACGCGGCCAGAAGCAGCGCGCCGACCGTCACGGCGGTCCAGATCAGCGGGTCCGTGAAGCCGTAAAGCTCCGGCACGTCGCTGAACGGCTTGAAATATTCGGGCGCCGCGAGCGCGCGCAGGTATTGCAGGATGCCGTCCCCCATGCCGAGCATGCGCAGCAGCGCCGCCCGCAGGTCGTGATCAGCCGGAGGGAACGGGATCGGGCACAGGAAGCGGCGGAATAACCAGAAGCTGAACGCCGCGAGAAAAAAAGGACCCGTATTTTTCAGCCAGTCGCGCGGCGGACTTTTCACCCAGCCGATCTCGAGGATCAGGATGTAAAGCGGCAGGAGCAGCATCGTCTCCTTGCTGAACAGCGCGAAGAAATAACAGCCGAGCGACGCCATAGGCAGTTTTCGCACGTAAAGCAGCATGGCGGCCAGCATCAACAGCAGGCCCAAAAGATCGCCGCGACTCGCCGTGTACGTAACGGC
Source organism: uncultured Planctomycetia bacterium (assembly GCA_964502045.1). Classification (GTDB taxonomy): domain Bacteria; phylum Omnitrophota; class Gorgyraeia; order 2-02-FULL-51-18; family 2-02-FULL-51-18; genus CAMDWQ01. Next base: position 953 of record CAZCVC010000218.1, read on the forward strand.
TTCGGTATGTATCGTGTGGACCGCGTAAAGCAGCGCGGCAAAAAAGGCCGCCAGCCGGTGGTCCAGCATGACGGCCAGCAGGCGGAAATAGAGCAGGCACAGCGTCAGGTGCATCAGCAGGTTCGTCAGGTTGTAGCCGAGAGGGTTCACGCCCCAGATCTCGTAATCGAGCATCAGCGTCAGCGACGTGAACGGCCGGTAGTATTCGTCCCACTGCGGTTCGGCGCGGCCCGTGAAATAGAAATAGCCGTGCTTCAGCATTTCCGGGATCTGCTTGAAACCGCGGATCGTCGGGTTGTTCAGGATGATGTTCTCTTCGTCGAAAAGGAAATTGTGCCCGACGGACGAGCTGTAGAGCAGCACGACGGCGGCCGACATCACGAACGCCAGGGCCCAGAAAGGGTAGCGGTTTTTTAGGGGTATTCGGGAAATGTTTTCGCCCATGGCGGAAAGGAAAGACCCCCACTCCTTGCGGAGTGGGGGTCTTTTTAGTTCAACTACCCGCGATTACGTGACGACGTGCGTTCCGCCGACGCTGCAGGTCGGACGGGCGCTCACCGCGTTGATCGTGTACGTGCCGCTCGTCGGTTCCGTCGGAAGACCCGTCGTGGCATTCGTTGACTTCAGGTAAGGCGACATCTGCGTCGTGGTCGGCGTAGCCGTTTCGGCCAGGCCGTTTTCTAACGCCGCCTGGTCCTTGGCCGCCGCGATCAAGCGGAGGTTGTTGACGCAGGTGCTGGTGCGGGCCGAGGTACGGGCCTGCACGAAGTTAGGAACCGCGATCGCTGCCAGCAAACCGATGATCGCGACTACGATCATGATTTCGACGAGCGTAAAACCGGCTGTATTCCGTATGAGCTTCATGGGGTAACTCCTCTGTTTTTGATCCGGAGGCAGGAAAGCCGGTTTCAAGGAGGAGACGGTAGATGATGGCGTGAAGATTCCGTCCTTTAAACCCTGTTCCCTCTTGCCCAAAGATCGATTGTTCTAGATAAAACTTACCATATTTTCCAGGCTCAGTCAATGACAATCGTTAACTCTCCTTCTTACAGCTTATCAGAATTAAGCGCTTGTTAATAGAATCTTTACTTACCTGTTACGACGGTGGCCAGCTTGAATATCGGCAGGAACATGCAGATCACGATGCCGCCGATGACGATGCCGAGGAACGCGATGATGAGCGGCTCGATCAGACTGGTCAGGCCGGCGACGGCGGAGTTGACCTGGTCGTCGTAGAAATCGGCGATCTTGTTCAGCATCTTTTCCAGCTCGCCGGTCTGCTCGCCGACGGCGATCATGCGCACGACCAGCGCCGGAAAAACTTTCGTTCGAAGCAGAGGCTCCGTGATGTTTTCGCCGCCGCGGATGCTGATGCGGACGTGCTCGACGGCATTTTCGATGAGGCTGTTGTCGGACGACCGGCCGACGATGTCCAGCGCCTGCAGGATCGGCACGCCGCTTTTCAGAAGCGTGGCCAGCGTACGCGTGAATTTCGCGACGGCGGTTTTCCTCAAGATCACGCCGAAGACCGGCATCTTGAAAAGGAACGTGTGCCACGCGTGTCTCCCCCTCGGCGTCTTGATCCACCGGCGGAAAAGGAACACCGCGATGATAAACCCGGCGATCCAGAACGGCAGCGTCTTGATCAGGAACTCGCTTATCGACACGAGTATCAATGTCGGCAGAGGCAGCTTGGCGTCGAAGTCGGCGAACATCTGCTTGAATACCGGCACGACCTTCACG
>CAZCVC010000219.1:0-2646 GCA_964502045.1 uncultured Planctomycetia bacterium
AGCGCGCGGTAGACCCAGCGCCAGAACGGGCTTTTCATGACCTTCGGGAAGATCAGCGGCTCCGTGCTTTCGAGATAATCCGTAGCCGAGGCCGCCGTAGGGTCGATGCGGCTGTAGTCCATGACGACTTGGATCTGTCCCTGGGGCAGGCCCGTTCCCTGCACGAAAACTCTTTCGTCTCCGAGGATCTGCGCGCCGGCATAATTGGCGGCGACGTATTCGTCCCACATTTTTTTATTGTAGGCTTCATCGCCGGGAATATAAGGAACCAGGATCTTGCGCTTGCCGTTGACCGTGACGAATTCACGGGCGTTCCAATTGGGGCTATCCTGAGTGATCTGCTCGATGAACCAATACTTGAGCACGCGCCGCAGAGACTCTTTTTGATAGTCGTCAGCCTGCGTCCACCAATTCACGGGCAGCAAACCGACTTCCGGACGTTCGAGGCGGAGCGCGATGCTCTTGAGCGTCGGTGTCTGGGCTGGATTGGCCAGGATAGCGGTCAAAACTTCCAGGCTTTTCGGCTGTCTTAAAAGCTGCGTGTAGAGCACAGCGTCGTTGAATGCCAGGCGGGAGCCTTCAGGTGCGGAGAGAACCGCCGGCTCGGCCGGTGCCGTGGCTGTGCGGGTCTCGGGTAACGTTTGCCCAGCGCCTGTATACCAGGGCGCGCTGCCGTCCAGATCCGGCGAATCGACTCCGAGGCGGCGGCCGATGCGGCCGACGACGGTACCGGGCCGCGAGACTTCGGGCGTCAGGCTGTATATGTAGGAATTTTGGAGAGTACGGGCCGTCCCGGCCGCTGCCGCCGCTTTTATCACCGGAGCGTCCAACAACAGCTTCTGGCTCAGCAAGATGCTTTCGTAGCGGCTCTGATTGGTTTCCTGCAGCACCTGCGGCGTCAGGGATATATAGGAAAGGCCCCGGCCCTTCAGAAGGCTCTTCAGATTGGGCGTGTGGAAACCGCCGGTGATCAGCACGGCGCTGTTCTGTGACTCTTCGCCCATTTTGGCTAGAGCCTCGCGAACGAAATGAGAATCACGCGTGTACGTCAGCTCATAAAATTCCTGCGCCTTTTGGACGATCGCATCATAACCGCTTTCGAGAAACAGCGCTTTTTCGTAATGCGCGCCCAGGTCCATGATCTTGCGGTTCAGAAAACCGGTCAGGTGCGTTATCGTAAAATCTTTGGAGAGCCCGCGGTATTCGCCGTATTCTTCGGGCGTCATCGTGAGCTTGAAAAGTTTCTCGAGCCGGTAAGAGATTTCCTGGCAGAGCGCGAGCGTCTTTTCGTCCTCGGTCACCGCCAGCATGGAGACGAGCCGCTCTTCGAGCGCTTTGACTTCGCCGAGAATGCTGCCGGCCTTGATCTTCTTCAGCAGTTTCAGGTATTCGAAATATTTGAAAAGTTCGGCGAAGCGCGATTGGTCGGCGCCGCTTTTTCTCAGCGCGCTTTCAAGCCGTGTGAAGTACGCCTTGTCTTCGCGGCGCTCGTTGTTGGACGCCTTGAACGGCGAATGCGCGGTCTGCGCGAGTTCGGCTAGTTCGGCGCGGTCCGCAGGCCCGAGCTCCTGTATCGCGGCCATCTGCTGTTCGCTGGCCTTTTTGAAATCGATACGGGCCTCTTTCTCTTTCAGGCTCTTCAGCGTCTTCAGCGACGGATAGCTTTCGAGTCCGACCTCAAGGCGTGAAGCCTGCGCGGACAGTGCGTCAAAATATTCTGTCAGCGGGATCTCTTCTTTGCGGTACTGCTGGCGCTTGCGGTCGAACGACAACAGCGGCGCGCTGTAAAACTTCGGCTTCAGCGTATCGACGGCCGACTGTATCCTGGCCAGATAACCCGCGAACTTCTCGCGCTCGGACGCGACATGACGGTAGTCCTCGATGGCTTTTTTATAGAGAGCCATGTCTTCAACGCCCCAAAGAACAAAATCATGGCTGGACGTCAGGTCCAGATACTCTTCGCCGTGCAATTCGCCCGAACGCAGGAACGTTTCGGCGCTGCGCGCACGCATCTCCGCGGTGCCGTACTGCCTCATCGCGGAAAGCGAATTGTTGCCGAGGCCTGCCTCGACGAAGATGTATTTGATGCGCTTGTCGCTCTTAAGGAGGATGTCGAGCGTGCGGGAAAGGTTGAGTTGGCCGGTGGTGTTCGTATGCGCGTCTTGGATCAGGTACAGCGTCTTGTCGCCGGCCTTGAAAGAATCCTCGACGGTCGCGACGGATTCTGGAATGCCGAGGTCGACGCGCGGTTTGGCGAACGCGTCGAGCTTCGAAAGCTTCAGATCGGGGGCAGCAATAGAGATGTCCTGCATCACGAACGTGGCCAGGAGCACCGTCGATACGATTCGGATAAATTTACCGTACGTTCTCATCCAGGGTTTTCCTTTTCTGGGGACTATGCAATGTTTTTAAAAAATGGGGATAGTACTCCCCTCGCAAGACTTCACAAGAATGTACACATAGCCCCCTCAAATTTCAAGGGTTAGGCGCAATTATAAATTAAGCGAATTTAAGCGTATTTAAACAACCGTCCATTATTCAACTTGTTGTGAATCTTTGACGAAAAAATCCGGTAAAAAAGGTCTCGCAGGCCCGATGTAAATAAAAAAACGGAGACCGCATTCGTCTCCGTTTTTGTCCGTTTCT
>CAZCVC010000220.1:0-1242 GCA_964502045.1 uncultured Planctomycetia bacterium
TCGTGTTCATGGGCGTGATGGGCAAGTCCGCGCAGTTCCCGTTCCACACGTGGCTGCCGGACGCGATGGAAGGCCCGACGCCTGTCAGCGCGCTGATCCATTCGGCGACGATGGTCGCGGCCGGCGTGTTCCTTCTCGCGCGCACGTTCGGGCTCTTCAGCGCCTCCGCGCTGACGATGGACGTCATCCTGGGCATCGGCGCGCTAACCGCGATGATCGGCGCGCTGCTGGCCACGTCGCAGCGCGACATCAAGCGCATCCTCGCCTATTCGACGGTGAGCCAGCTCGGACTCATGGTCATGGCGATGGGCGCGGGTTCCCATATCGCCGGCATGTTCCATCTGACGACGCACGCATTCTTCAAATCACTGTTGTTCCTCACGAGCGGCGCGTTCATCCATCATTTTCATTCCAACGACATCTGGGAGATCGGTCGTCGCGGCGGTAAAAAAGACAAGCTGGCCGTCGCCGCTCTCGCGTTCGGCCTTTTCTCGCTCTGCGGCATCGCGCCGTTCGCCGGCTTTTTCTCGAAGGACCTGATCCTCGAGGCTCTGCGCGAACACAACCTTTTCGCCTACGCGGTGGCCGTGCTCGTGAGTTTCCTGACCGTCTATTATTCGTTCCGCCTGCTCTTCGTGATCCTGCTGTCGAAAGAAGAAACCGCTCACGGCCACGGCGATCACGACGCAACGCACGCGCATCCGGCGCCTTTCACCGGCATCTGCCGCGCCCTGCCGCTCGTGGGCCTGGCCGCGATCTCGCTGGCCGTCGGTTTCGGCGGCAGCCCCTGGTCCGGCTCGAAACTTCTCGTCTGGCTCGGCGGCCATGAAGCGCACATAAACCCGGAGATCCTCGTCACCACGATCCTGCTCATTCTCTCGGGCGCGGTGCTGGCGTTCGTGTTCTTCCGCGATCCGGACGCCGCCGAGACCCGGCTTAAAAACGGCACCGGGCCCGTGAAACTGCTTCTCGACCGCAAATTTTTTATCGACGACATGTACGAATTTCTGACAAAAAAGGTCGGTATGGGTATCGCCGGCGCGTTCGCGTGGTTCGATTCTTATTTCACGAACGGCGTGATGGTCAACGGCACGTCCTTCCGCATCCTCGACATCGGCAAGCTGGCGTCGAAAATGCAGGGCGGCCTTCTACAAGATTATCTTTCCTGGGGCGTCGGCGTCGCCGTGCTCGTCGGCATCTGGCTGCTCAAGTCCTACGGGGGGACGATCTGATGCTGCTGAC
>CAZCVC010000220.1:1342-2646 GCA_964502045.1 uncultured Planctomycetia bacterium
GTTTCCTGGAACGTCACGTACCGCGTGAAGGACTTCTTCGCGAACCTGCTCTTCCTCGTGTCCGGCGTGTTCGGCGTGTTCATGACGACCAACCTTTTCTTCTTCTTCCTTTTCTACGAGGTCGCCGTCATCCCCATGTATCTCTTGATCGTGGTCTGGGGGTCGACCGACAAGGAATACGCGGCGATGAAGCTGACACTGTACCTGCTTCTCGGAAGCGCGCTGATGTTCGCGGGCTTCCTGTATATGTACGCGCTGCCGGGCGGGCACACGTTCGACCTTGTCCAGCTCAAGCAGAACGTACAATTTTCGGCGCAAGACCAGAACGTGCTTTTCCTGGGCCTCTTCCTCGGCTTCGGCGTGCTGGCGGCCTGCTTCCCGTTCCACGTCTGGTCGCCGGCCGGACATGTCGCGGCGCCGACGGCCGCGAGCATGCTGCATGCCGGCGTGCTGATGAAGCTCGGCGCTTACGGCATCCTGCGCGTCGCCGTGTACCTGCTTCCCGAAGGCGCGCGCCACTGGGCCGATCTCATCGCGGTACTTGCGCTCTGCAACATCGTCTACGGCGCATTCGTCGCGACGAAGCAAAAAGACTTGAAATACATCATCGGCTATTCCAGCGTCAGCCACATGGGCATTGTGCTGCTGGGCATCGCGACAATGACGGTGACCGGGTTCAACGGTTCGATCTTCCAGATGTTCTCGCACGGCATCATGACGGCGCTTTTCTTCGCCTGCGTCGGCCACATCTACGACCAATGCCACACGCGCATGCTGGCCGACCTCGGCGGTCTTTCGAAAAAAGCGCCGGTCATCTCGGCGTTCTTCATCATCGCGGGCCTCTGCGGCCTGGGCCTGCCGGGCATGGGAAGCTTCGTCGCGGAACTGCTCGTCACAATCGCGGCGATCAGCGTCTATCCGGTCATCGGGACCGTCTCTATCATCGCGCTGCTCGTGACCGCTTACTACGTGCTGAGCGCCGTGCAGAAAGTATTTTACGGGCCCGTCAGCACGGCCGGAGGCCACCTGCACGACATCGGATTCTTCCAGTTCATCCCGCGCGCTATCCTCGTGGGCTGCCTGATCTACTTCGGCCTGTTCCCGCAGAATTTCATCGAAATGATCAACGTCTCGACCAAAACGCTGCTGGGCGGCTGACATGAATCCTCTCTTCTTCCCCGAGATCCTTTTGTCGGTGCTGGCAGTGCTGCTGCTCTGCCTGACGCTCGTGAAAAAGCAGCTCTCAGAGAACGCGCTGGCCAACCTGATGACGGCTTTCGCCGCGGCGCTGTTCGGCATCTGCG
>CAZCVC010000221.1:0-2616 GCA_964502045.1 uncultured Planctomycetia bacterium
AGCTCCTCATCGATGTATTCGTCGATCGTGTATTCCTGCTTCAAGAGCTTGTTCGTGAATTCGAGCACGTAATCGCGCGAATAGATGCAGTGGAATACGGTCTTGCGGAATTCGATCTCGTCAGCCTCGATGCGCTTGGCGAGCTCGAGCTCCTGGTCGCGCGTCAAAAGCGGGATTTGGCCCATCTGGCGCAGGTACATACGCACCGGGTCGTCCATCTGCTCCATGCGGGTCGGCGAGACGGCTGCGGCCTCGGCCTCTTCCTTCTTTTCTTCTTTTTCGGGGGCTTCTTCGCCGAGCTCGGGTTCCTTATCCTCGTCGGCATCGTCGTCCTCGTCGTCTTCTTTTTCGGTCGCGTCTTCGGGCGACTCGACGACGTCGATGTGCTGCGCGTTCAGCGTGACCAGCACGTCGTCGATCTCGTCGGACGAGGTGACATGGCTCGGCAGGATGCGGTTGATCTCGTCATAGGTCAGAAAGCCTTTTTCCTTGCCCAGCGCGATCAGCTGTTCGATGCCCTTCGTCTTGGCCTTGGCCTTGCTCTCGGGGGACTGGTCGGCAACGAGCGTGGCGCCGCCCTGAGGCGGGTTCGCGAGCCTGTTTTTCTTCAGCTCTTTAGCCTGCATCTTGACCTTCCCGGACGGCTGGACGCGCGCCGGGGCCGCGACGGCCTTCTTGGCTTTCGCCGGGGCGGTCTTTTTCACGGGCTTGGCTTTCGCCTTGGCCTTCTTTTTGATCTTGGCTTTCGCCCTTTTATTTTTTTTCATTGATTTTCTTTTCCCTCTTGTCCAGTTGATGTAAATGGCCTATGAATTCGTTGATCCGTTCCTGGTTGCCGACCTGCACGGCCGTCCCCAGCTGCGCGCGCAGCTCCTCGCGCTGCGTCCGTATTTTCTGCTTCTTCACCTGCACGAGGCAGTCCGTCAAAACTTTTTCCTTGTCCGCCAGGATCTCCGCACCGGCGGTCACCTGCGAGATCAGGTTCACCATTTCCGGTTCTTCCCGGAACAGCAGCATCAGCTCGCTTGCGTCCGGTTCTCCGCCGCCCCACAGCACCCTCTCCGCTATCTTCAGCGAAAGCGGATTGGCGAAATCGCCGCGCTCGAGCTCTTCCGAGGCGCGCTTCGCGTACTCCGCCTTTTCTAGAGCCAGCCCCAGCACCATCTTTTCGGCGGCACTGACGGTCTTGAAGCTCACGGCCGGCGGCGCAGGTTCGGCCCCGGTGGACATCGGCTGCTTCCACCGGCCGGCGTCCGACTTCGATCTCGATTTTTTCATCTCCGAAACGAGCGCTTCCTCTGACAGCTTCAGCTGCGCGGCCAGTTCCTTTGTCCACGCGGACCGCTGGATGTCATTCTGCACCTTCGAGAACAGGCTCACGAGGTCGTTGGCGATGTTGATCTTGCCCTCGAGCGTGTTCGGGTCATGCTTCTGTTTCAAAAGAGCGAGCTTGTATTCAAAAAGGTTTTTCGCCTGTTCGAGAGCGACGCGGAAACCCTCGCCGCCCTGCCGCTTCACGAACGAGTCCGGGTCTTCCCCCTCCGGAAGGCGGACGATCTTCACTTCCATGCCCTCTTCGAGCAGCACCTCGAGACCGCGCAGCGTCGCCGCCTCGCCGGCCTTGTCGGCGTCGTACACGATAAAAACGTTTTTCGTATGGCGCTTCAGGATCCGCGCCTGGTCCGGCGTCAGTGCCGTGCCGAGCGACGCGACGACGTTGTGGACCCCGCCCTGATGACAGCTGATCAGGTCCATGTAGCCTTCGGTCACGACGACGGCGTCGAGCTCGCGTATTTCCTTGCGCGCCTGGAACACGCCGTAAAGCTGGCGGCCCTTCGAATAAATTTCCGTTTCCGGAGAATTCAAATATTTCGGCAGCGAATCGTCAAGAACGCGTCCGCCGAACGCGATGCACGCGCCTTTCGGGTCCAGGATCGGAAAGATCACCCGGTTGCGGAAGCGGTCGTAAAAACCGCCGCCTTCCTTCCTCGGGAGGATCAGCCCGGTCTTTTCCAGGACCGCGTCCGGAAACTGCCCCTTCACGGACGAATAGAACGCGTCCCATAATTCGGGCGCGTAGCCCAGTTTGAAATTCAAGATCGTTTCGCGACCCAGACCGCGCTTTTCAAGGTACTCGCGCGCCGGCGCCGCTTCTTTTCTCATCAGCAAAAACTGATGGTAAAAATCCGCTGCTTTCGCATGCACGGTCAGGAGCTGGTTCGTGCGCTCCTCTGCCTTCGGGTCCGCCTTCGAGTCTTTCGGCAGCTCGATGCCGGCGCGGTCCGCCAGCGCTTCAACGGCCTCGCGGAAATCCTTTTTTTCGATCTTCATCACGAAGCCGAACACGTTGCCGCCGGCACCGCAGCCGAAGCAATGGAATATCTGCTTGTCCGGGCTTACCATGAACGACGGCGTTTTTTCGCCGTGGAACGGGCAGTTGGCCTTGAAATTCTTGCCGGAGCGGCGCATCGTCACGTAGCTCGAAATAATTTCGACGATGTCCAGCCGGTCCTGTATCTGGCGAAGCACGGCGTCGGGAATCACGAAAACCTCTTACGCGGATTTCGTGGTATTACGCGACAGGTCCAGCTGCGGCGATAATTGCGACAAATAATC
>CAZCVC010000222.1:0-2616 GCA_964502045.1 uncultured Planctomycetia bacterium
GCCGACCCGCTCGCGGATGCCGTACATCATGTGCACGCGCGCTTCTTGATGGCGCAGTGAAAGGTAGAGGAAAGACGGTCTTGACGTGATTGAAAACGGTTTTTTCGTCAGCGCGTAAAAAGATTCATACATTGTATGGGTATTTTACACCCCGCCGGCGGCAAAGTAAAGGCGTCCAGGCAAAAAAGTTGACGGATGCGCCGGTTTCCGTTAGTATACTCACGTATTCATTAAACGTTTTTAATCAAGGAATAGCGCATGAAAAAAGCCCTTTTGACCGTCTACATCGCCGTTCTTGCGATGCTTCTTGTTTCCAAGGTATGTTTCGCCGATGACCCGTTCACCAAGCTCGGACGCGGCGCGGCCAACACGCTGACTGGCTGGATCGAGCTGCCTAAAAACATCTACAACACCAGTGTCCAGGACAACGCTTTTGCGGGTATCACACTGGGACTTGCCAAGGGCGCCGGCATGACGCTGGTCCGCACCGGCGCCGGCATTTATGAGATCGCCACGTTCCCGTTCCCGCTACCCAGCGATTACAAGCCCATTCTCGAGCCCGAATACGTTTTTTAAACCGCTCTCGAAGAGACCCGCGCCCGCTCCATCAGCGCGGGTTTTTTTATTGATAATAACTTAATCATTCCTCCCATATCTTTGCATCGGGCTATCTATTATTAACCCTAATTAACTAATTTATTATTTTCTTGACAATAATTTCCATGTTTGTTGTAATTAAAACTCATTTCGTCCACGGAGGAGGGGTGCATGAACAAGAATCTGCTGATGGAAAAAGAAACGGACAAGGCCCTGACGACCGAAGATGCCTGCGATTTCCTGAGCATCAGCCGTCAAACCCTGTACAAACTCGTCAAAGCCAAGAAAATTCCCGGAAGAAAAGTGGGGGACAATTACCGGTTTCTGAAAAGCGATCTGATCCGTTATTTCAAAAACGATTAAATGCCCGGAAAATCGTCAACCCGTAAACATGAAGCGAGTAAGAGCTTTAAATCTCTGAAAGAGGCCAAAATGACGGAACGCCGAAAATTCCTGCGCTTTAACACCCCTCTCGACGTCCAGTACAAGACGCTAACGTTAAATCCTATTTTTGGTAAGACCCTGGCCAAGGACTTAAGCCGCGACGGCCTGAGGATAGGTCTGAGCAACGGCGTGCCCATAGGGACGCCGCTGGAGATCCAGATGAACGTTCCCGGCGACAACCTGCCGGTTTTCGCGACCGGAAAAGTGGCCTGGGCCGACGGCATCGAGGCCGGCGTGCGCCTGACCAAGATCAACCAGAGCGACCGCGTGCGTGTTCTGGAGTACGTTTACCACGAATGGTTGAAATCAACCAAAAAAGCGTCTCACCCGAAAAAATAAGGATCGAGCCATGATAGAAAGCCGGAAATTCATACGATTGAAATCGCCTCTGCCGGTCGAATACAGCCTCATCAAGAAACACAAACGCCAGAAGACATTCTCGTCCTCGATGCAGAATATCTGTGTCGGAGGCCTGAGCCTTCTGGTGAAGGAAGAGGTGCGCCAGGGAGATCTTCTGAAGATCGATATCCAGGTCCCGCAGTGGGTCGAGCCGGTCAAAGTGGTGGGCGACGTGATATGGTGTTCGGCGTCGAAAGACAAGCAGCCCTGTCAGTTCGAGGCGGGCGTTCGTTTTCGCGAGATCAACCCGGTCGAGCTGCACAAGATCCTCGATTACGTCTATGCGGTCGCCATCGGCTGAAAGAAGCGCCGGCGCCGGGAAGTCCTCCTAGAATAGTCTTGATTTTAACGTTAAAGCCGTTAAGATGTTACGTACCTGATTAAAGGCGAAAGGCTGATTGTCCATAGCCGCGAAGCGGCGCCACCTTTTTTAAGCTTTAATCGAATTCGACCCAAAAATATAACGGAGTTATGATCATGGCAGAAGAAGCGAAGAAACCCGAAGCGGCGCCGGCAGCAGAGGCCGAGAAGGTCAAAAAGAAGAAGACGCGCCCGACCAACTGCGCGCAGACCAACAAGCGCATCCGCCGCAAAGACTGGTATTACCGCGACGGCAAATATTTCTCGAATAAGCAGGCCTACGTTCTTTATGTGGCCGCTAGCGCTGACAAAAAGGCTAAAGAGCAGGCGAAAGCCGCCGAAACCGCGGCAGCTGCAGCCGCCGTCGCAGCCGCCCCGGAAGCGCCGAAGGCGGCGGAATAAACGAGCTCATGGACATCCCGCGGCGGATCCTGGAAAGACGACGCTCGGTACGCATTAACGAGACGTTTTTATTCAAGATCGGCGGGAAGGGCTACGATTTTCAGGCGATGACCGTCAACCTCTCGCTCCACGGGGTGATGGGCATCGTCGAGCACGACATTCCGCTGATGAGCCAGCTCAGCATGGCGCTCCAGCTGCAGTCGAAGAGCAAAAAGGACAACGGCGCCTCCCGCTCGCTCCGCATCAAGGGCGTCGTCGTGCGTAAAGAGAAAGACCCGCGAACGGGGCGCTACCTCATCGGCATCTATTTTTCCAACGTGAAACCCACCGACCAGAAGCGCCTAGAGACGTTCATTACCCGGTATCTGAAATCCACCTAGATCCGGCATGGACCTGTCCCCCCAAGAGTCCGAT